>HF987869.1:13002-55382 GCA_000431135.1 Clostridium sp. CAG:590 | reverse complement strand
CTAAAATAAGTGAAATATCAACTGGAATTTGGGGAGTATTGTCAGGCATTTTTGGCAGGACGGAATTTTCAATCCGAACTAAACAGTATCTTTACGTTGTCCGGTGCATTTTCCGCATTTCGAAAATCTGCAATCCTAAAGTCGCAGCTATATAATACCGATACGGTATGCGAAGATACGCATGTTACGTTTCAGATCCGCGACGGAATGGGAAAGAAAGTGGCACTTTGTCCGAATGCAATCTTCTTTGTGGATCCGATCGGCAGTGTAAATCAGTTGTATGTGCAGCGGCAGAGATGGCAGAGCGGTGAGTTGGAAGTTATGCATATGTTTATGGGAAAGCGTTTGAATGCAGCCCGTGGGTTCTTTTCGGATTTTGTGGTAAGAGTGCTGATGTTTGACCATACATTTGCATTTCCGCGTATGATCTGGTACTTTGCATTGATCTGTCTGGCATTTATCAATTATCCGATGAGTCTGATCGTGGAATCCATTGTGTTCATGTATATATTATACAGTTTTGCAAACTTATTGTTATATATATGCATTATCCTGTTTTTGAAGGAATTCAAAGAACTGAAACACTACTATGCCAGAAAATGGTACATTATCTTTTTATTGCCGCTATTTAATTTTCTTGTATTCTGGTTCCGTTTTGCGGGAATCATTAATTCGATCAAGGGAACGCAGACATGGAAGGTTCGGAATGCAAAGGAGGAATGGCAGTCCTTTGGTGAGGTGGCAAGGGGAGATTTTGCAGGAATCGGCAGAGTAATCTCTAGAATTCGTGATGAGGTGAATGAGAATGAAGAAGCAGAAAAAGGGACGAATTAAACGAATCTATACGTCTCTTCGGTATCGTATGATCTCAATCAGTGTAACTGTGATGGTATTTATTGCGGTGATGTTAGCGGCAATGCTGGTGGAGTTGCATAATAATCAGGAACAATATATGTCGATGTATCAGAAGGATCAGCAGCAGTTCATAGATCAGCTGGCGAATACACTCACATATATGATGGAAAATGGAAAGACAGAACAGGATGTCATTACTTACATGGGAGATGAGATAGAGGCTTCCGGAAGCCGGTTCTTTGTTCTCACAAAGGATGAATCCGTTCTGTTTGCCAAAAATGATATTACGACGAAGTGCTTAGGAAGTCTGAAGGACAAAAAGACATTTTACAAGAGTATGGAACAGCAGGATGTGATCATTCAGCGTGCGGCATTATTGAGAGAGTTCCAAAACTATGAGCTTTGTGTGGTGTCGGATGTGTATTCTGTGAAAGCAGAGGGGAATCTGAACAAACACCAGTATTATATTCTGCTGGTGGTTGCGATCATGAGTCTGGTGTTGGCCAGTCTGCTTGTTACCATGTTAGGTTATTGGAACCGTACCGAAAAACAGTTAGAGGGTACGGAAAAGGAACTGGATCTCCGAAATGAAAAGATGGAGCAGATCTCACAGGAGACCGGAACTTTAACCGGAGATAAAACAGACCTTTTAACAAAAGAGGAAGTGACCGGAATCATCAAATCGAAAAAGGCGGAGTTTTATAATATCTACACGATCAAGATGTTGTTACAAAAATCAGAGGATGCAGATCTGAAACCATTGCAGATACTGTTTGTAAATGTTGTTATGGGGAACCGGTATTTTACCAAAGATCAGATCTTCAATGCGATGGAGCGGATTCAGGATCAGTTGCGTCCGGTTGAGGTGATGGGAGAGATAAGGCGCGGACGGTTTGTGATCCTTGCATACCGCACTCTGTATGAGACGGCAAAGAAACGGGAACAAGAGATCACGGCTCTCTGTAAACAGATTGAGAAAGAAGAAGGATTTGCAATTCGTTGTCAGATGGTAGAGGAAGATGAACGGAAGGCGATCGAGCGCTTTGAACAGGCACAGACGGAGGATATGGCATGAGATATCAGCAGTACAAATTCAAGTTTTATCTGAATGCACGACATGGAATCTATATCAATGGAAAATTAGGACAGGCGCACCCGCATACATGGGAGATCATTTTGCATGTGGTCAAAGGAAAGGATCAGTTTGTGCAGTTTGACAGTCTGGAGAAAACGGTAGAGCAGTTTATGGAGCCATATCAGAACCGCCTGCTAAACGAGATTCCTCCGTTTGATATGATCAATCCGACATTAGAGAATTGTGCGCATTATTTTAAGGATCGTTTACAGGAGATATTGAATCGGGAAGGCTGGATTTTTCTGATGATGGAAATGAGTGAAAGTCCCGCAAGGTCGTATGTGATCAGTATGATCGACGAGCAGCAGATGGGAAGGGATCAGTCCCTTAACACGTTGACCGAATTTATATTAGATGATATCCGCAATGCACCGGTGGAATAACGGTGTGGGGATATATGCAGATATAAGGAGTGGCAGATGAAAGAGAACAGATTGTGGAAAAATATAATCGGAATCGTTCTATTGGCGGCGGGAGCATGTGCCCTCGCCGGTTATATGTATATAGTGAAAATGCAGCCATCCGGGGATGATGTCTGGGGACATTTATACAAGTCTGAGGTGATGTATGAAAATATCAGGCAAGGCTGCTGGTATCCGATCTTTGATTTTAAATGGTATAACGGAATCCAGTTATACCGGTACTGGCCGCCATTTTCTTATTATGTGATGGCGGGGATGCTGATGATAACGGGTGGCAATCTTGTCTATGCCTATTATCTGCTGTCTGCATTTTTGTTCTTTGTCGGTGGTCTGCCATGGGTATTGTGGGGCAATATGAGAGACCGCAGGGTACTTGGTACACTGTTGGGATTTGTATGGTTCTTTATGCCGGAGATATCGAGAATCTACTTTAATGCGGGTAACCTGCCGCAGATGGTGACAACGGTCATTGTACCATATGTGATCTTCTTTCTCTGGCTGTTTGTGAGCCGGAAGAATAATGCGGCATCAATCGGGTTGTTCCTTGCCATGGCGGTTATGACATTTACCCATTTGATGGTTACGGCAATCATGGGTGTTGCAACATTTCTATATCTGCTGCTTGACCAGATCTGGAACAAAGACCGGAAACGGAAACTGTTAGCACTCTGTATTATGGTGACGGGAATACTGTCTGTCGGAATCTGGATTCTTCCTGCATTAAAAGGTGGGATCATGACATCGGAGCAGGGTGGCGGAAGTGTTATGGCATCGCTGATCTTCCCACTGTCGGTTTCTCTTAATGTGGTTCGGAGACTCAGCGCAAATGTGGATGCACAGTTTTATTTTGGATTGTCGGTTCTGATCCTTTCCATTGCCGGACTGCTGCTTGCAAGAGGAAAGAAAAAGGCGGGTTTTGTACTGCCCCTGATCATTTTAGTCTTTACAACTCCGGCAACTTATGGGTTTTTAAGCAAATTACCGTTTAGCCAGTTATTCTGGATGACCAGATTCATGCCGATGGTGTATGGATTCTTCTTCTGTTCGCTCTTAGAGTGGACAAGACTGAAGAAGAAATACAGTGTGATCCTGATGGCGGTGCTGGTATTAGATCTTGTGCCATCATTTCTGATACAGAATTATTGTGTATTTCCAATGAAGGAGACGGTGGCGGATATTCAATCATTAAGAGAAATGACTTCACAGCGGGCATCTGTTGTGGACATCAGTTCGTATGGTCCATACCCGTCCTACGGTATCTGCGGAGATGAAGGCGTGAATTATACATTTGGCTGGGCATGGCAGGGAGCCGTAACCGGTGACAATATCGTTTTGCTAAATGAGGCATTGGAAAATGAACGCTATCTGTATTTGTTTGACCGCTGTCTGGAATTGGGAAATGATACGGTACTGATCCGGAAGAATTATGTCGGCAAAAACGGCGGGACAAAAGAGCAGATGTTAGAAGCAGCCCAGACCAGTGGCTATGTACTTGCCAAAGAGACGGACGGTGCGTATATGTTCAAACATGAAACACCGGATACATTCGGTGTTGTATCACAGTATCAGGGTATTGTTATCGGAAAATATGCGAATGCCATGACAACGGCATATCCGGGTTTTGAAGCCGGAAGCATGGAAGAACTGGATTCTTATTCCTATGAGGAATTGAAGGGATACAAGACCATATTTTTAACCGGATTTACTTATCGGGATAAAACAAAGGCAGAACAATTGATCCGAAAACTAGCAGAGAACGGAGTGCGTGTTGTGATTGACAGTACGCATATGCCTGCGGATTCCAAAACAAAATTGGAGACATTCCTTGGTGTGACGAATCAGCAGATTCATTTTCAAAACCGGTACCCGGCATTACAGATGAACGGAGAAGATTATCATACAGGAAACTTCAGTGTAGAAGATACGGATTTTGCGACCGGATATATTTCCCGATTAGATCATGTGTTGGGAAGTGTACAGGTTGGTACAGAGGAGCTGGCATTTTACGGATACAATGATGAGGAGCCAAACGTGTACTTTTTGGGCTTGAATCTCATGTATCACGCAACATCTACGAACGATCAGATGACATTTACACTGCTAAATGAGATACTGGATGTGTCAAATGAGCAGCTTCCGGCGCGGGAACTGGTTCCGATCAAAGTGAACCGGACTGGAAATACGATAACGATCCATGTAGAGGATGAGAACGTGATAAAAGAGGGTAAGGCGGTGAGTACGACGATTGCAGATCAGGATATATTCTCGTCAAAACAGAAGATTACACAGCGGAATAATCTGTTAGAAGTACATGAGACTGATACAACGATTGCGTTGCAATATCCGATGTTTGTGCCGGGATTACTGCTGTCACTGTTTGGTCTGCTTGCGGGAATCCTGTTTATAAGATATGCATTTTGTTGTTCGGATCGAAAAGAAACTGCAATGCAGCAGTCAGATAACATATTGTAAATCATGATAAAAGACCGTTACAGAATCTGTAACGGTCTTTTTAAGAGAAGATGCAAGGTTGCTATCCGGAACGTTTTTATATTAGTTGCCGGATAGAAGGTTCTGTCCGTTAGAAGCAATTACGTCACGATACCAGTAGCCGGAATCTTTGATGATACGCTGCTGTGTCTGATAGTCCACATAAATGAGTCCGAATCGTTTGCCATAACCTTCTGACCATTCGTAATTGTCAGTAATGGACCAGTGCAGATATCCCATGATCGGAACACCGGATTCGCTCCAGGCACGCTCAAATTCTTTAAGGTAACGCCAGGTGTAGTCGATACGATAAGAATCGTGTACTTTGCCATCCAGACATACCCAGTCATGTTCTGCCATACCGTTTTCGGAGATCAGAATCGGTTTTCCGTATCGCTCATATAAGAACTTGGAAGACCAGAACATAACTTCCGGAGTTAACGGCCACTCCAAAGCGGTTTCCGGACGTCCCTGATACCAGTTTTCCGGATAACTTTCTACATTGTGGTTCGCATTGGAATAGTAGATGTTGGTTGCATAGTAGTCTAAAGGTTCACTGATCAGCTCCATCTCTTCTTTGTTATATGCAGGGACAAGATCGCCAAATGTTTCGTATAACTGTTCCGGATAATGACCGAGATATACCGGGTCGGACCAGTAACTGATAGAAAAGGCAAAGCCCTCGCCATCGATGTCAAAGGTTTTCTTTCTTGCTTCTTCCACATCTTCCGGTGAATTGCTCTTTGGTGTGTAAGAAGGACCGATCGGAGAAAAACTGATCATCGGTTTTTTCTTTGCATGCTGACGGATATAACGGGTTGCCTTGCCATGGGATAATAAAATATTGTGTCCCATCTTTAATAAATCACATGTTGGAGCATGTTGAAATGGTGCATGGAAACCACCATAATAACCGCAACCTAAAATACACTGTGGTTCGTTGATCGTTACCCAGTAGGTAACACGGTCAGAAAGGGTATCAACGACCAGTTTGGTGTATTCCAAAAACCAATCGGAAATGTCGTCATTTAGCCAGCCGCCTTTCCTGTGAAGTTCGTATGGAAGATCCCAGTGATAGATCGTTACGATCGGCTCAATTCCGTTTGCAAGCAGTTTATCGACCAGATCGGAATAAAACTGTAATCCCTTTTCGTTGATCCGTCCGGTGCCGTCCGGGAGGATTCTTGTCCAGCTGATTGAAAAACGATAGTATGGAATACCAAGTGTTACCATGTTGGCAATGTCTTCATCCACTCTGTGATAGTGGTCACAGGCAACTTTTGCCGTTTCGTTATATTTGGTGTTTCCTTTTATTCCGGCATATACATCCCAGATGTTCAATCCCTTTCCGTCCTCGTTGTATGCACCTTCGATCTGATGGGCAGCAGATGCAGCGCCCCACATAAAATCTTTTGGAAAACTCATAGTGTGTACCTCCTTATGGTTATAATGATCGCGAAACATATAGTATTGTGTATTCGCATATTTTTCTTGCTTTATATAAATTGATAATATAAAATACGGAGGTATAAATATATAACGAATGTTGTTTTTATGTAACATATGTCGTATGTTTTATGAAAGGAATGAAGTATGGGAATTGATAAGGAATTAGAGCTTTCTTTGTTTCATCAGAGGGAGGAGCAGAGACGGCATATGGAATATCAGAAGGAGTTTGGATTCTACCGGATGATCGTTTCCGGCAATCTTAAGGAGATTAAGAGACTGTATTCGTCGGAATTATTAGAGACGGCATCGAAGAATATGGAGAATGGTGTCTTGTCCAAGGATCCGGTCCGGAATGAGAGGTATCATTTTGTTGTGTTGACAGCACTGATCACAAGACTCTGTGTGGAAAATGGTCTTGACCGGGAGAAGGCATATACGTTAAGTGATCTGTATATCAATAAAATGGATGTATGTATGGATATTGCAGGAATACTTGATATACAGAGGGAAATGGTCATCGAGTACACGAAGCAGATGGCACATCTGAGAAAAGAAGATGTATATTCCATTCAGGTGATGAAAGCAATCGATTATGTGTATGCACATTTGAATGAGAAAATATCGGTAGAGCAGATAGCAGATGCGTTAAGATTAAATAGAAGTTACCTGTCGGAATTATTTCATAGAGAGACCGGAAAGACGATTTCTTCATTTATACGGGTGGCAAAATTAACGGCGGCATCGAATATGTTAAAATATTCGGATTATGAATATTCGGATATTGCAGAATATTTTGCATTTGCTTCGCAGAGCCATTTTACGAAATGTTTTAAGGAAGAGACGGGCTATACGCCCAAACAGTATCGTACAAGGTTCTATCAGCCGGGAGAATGGAATCTTACAGAGTGAAGTTTATCCGGGTTGTAATAAAGTTGTATCATAATTGACAACTTTCTGACGTTTTTCTTAAGAATGCCGGTAAAGGCTAGATTCTTAAAATATATTTATGCTATACTCCATATAGTCCAAAGGGTGTGGAACAAACAGTTCCATGAAAGGAAAGAATGACAGGAGGATATATATGAATAAAGCCAGATGGAAAAAAGCAGCGGCATTCGCGATGGCATCCATTATGATGTTGTCCATGGCAGCCTGCGGAAAGAAGACAAAGGATTCATCTTCTAAGAAAGAAAAAGAGAATAAGAAAGAGATGACTTTTCAATCAGAAGATTTGAAGATCGATGGTGTGAAAGGAGATATCAACACCTGCGTAGTATCCGGTGACCGTATATACTTTTATACAATGGAATGGGATGATAGCGAGACAGAAGGAGAGACTTCAAAAGAGGTTACTTCTGAGGAAACATCCGGTGAAGAGGACTTAACGGAAGCAGGTTCGACGGAGGAAGGAACAAGCGAAGAAGCAACCAGTGAAGAAGCCGCTTCGGAGGAAGAGACAACCGAGGCACCTTCCGGTGAAGAGACCTCAGAGGAAGGGGCATCCGAAGAAGTGACGGGAGAACCTTCAGACGCAGCCAAATACTATCTGTATTCCATAAAAACAGATGGAACAGATCTTCAGGAATTAGGACAGATAGATATTGATACGGACTCTTATATCAACTATCTGCTGGTATCAAAGGATGGTGGCATACATTTACTGCTCGGTACCTATGATGAAAAATCACAGAAGTCATCATACGAGATTGCATCTGTAGATGAGAGCGGTAAGATTACAGATAAACAGGATATTACAGATCTGTTGGGAATCACAGACCAGAATTATCTTTCAAAGGCAATGATGGACAGCAAGGACAGATATGTATTTACAACCGATCAAAACATTATCGTGTTAGATCAGTCCTTTAAGAAAATATGCGAGATGAAACCGGAGAGCAGTTATGTGGAGTCGATCGCCCTTACCAAAGACGGAGATATCGTTGTTGGCGATTCAAGTGGTGATGATGGAGCAAAGGTTCAGGTATTAGATGTTGAACAACAGAAGTGGGGAGATACCTATAAGATGGATTTCAACTATTTTAACAATGGAGATGCACTGATGAATGGTTCCGGCGATTATGATTTTTATTACAAAGATGATTCCGGTATCTATGGTTATCAGCTTGCCTCTAAAAAGGGAACTAAACTGATGGACTTTGTAGCATCAAATGTTACTTCTGATGCTAGTTACTTCATTTTGCCAATAGATGCGGAGACGATGATCGGAACATCATGGCAGGATTCCGGAAGTAAGCTGACACTCTACAAAAAAGTAGATCCATCGTCTATTAAGGATAAGACAACGATCACTGTCGGAGCAATGTATTTAGATGACAATGTCAAGAGAGCAGCGATTGACTTTAATAAGAAGAATGACCAGTATCAGATTGAATTGAAGGATTATTCTTCCGAAGAGGATCCGGAGACAAAGATGAATGCAGATATCATTGCGGGAAATGTACCGGATATCATTTGTCTTAACGGAGTATCTGTTGATCAGTACGCAGAAAAGGGAATATTAGAAGATTTAAGTACATTCTATGAGAAAGATCAGGATATCAGCAAAGATGATCTGATTCCTTCCGTAGAGAAAGCAATGGAGATTGATGGTAAATTATATTTTGTTTCGCCAAGTTTCACAATCAGTACATTGATCGCATCTGCAAAGGATGTTGGAACGGAATCCGGATGGACAATGGATGATCTTAAGAAGCTTTTGAAGGAAAAGAGTGATGCAAGACCATTCTACTCTGAGAATAAGAATGATACGTTATATAGCTTTATTGCAAGTAATATTAATGATTTTGTAGACTGGTCAACCGGCGAATGTTCGTTTGACAGCCAGGATTTCAAAGATATCTTAGAGATCAGTAACCAGGGTAAGAATGAGGAGATGGATTATTCTGAGGATTCTCCAAGCGAACCATCTCTGGTTAAGAGTGGTAAGGTACTGTTTACAAGTGGATTTGGTGTCGATATGGAGAGCGTGGAATTATACGAGAAGATGTATAATGGAGACATAACCTTTATCGGTTATCCGAACAAGGATAAGAACGGTTCCTATTTCTCATTTGATATGCCGATGGGTATTTACTCTAAGTCAAAAGTAAAAGATGCCGCATGGGAGTTTGTCAAGATGTTCATGTCCTTGGAGTTCCAGGGAGGTCAGGATACGATCTATAGCAATCCAACCCGTCAGGATGCATTTGATATGTTGGTGAAGAGAAAGACGGCAACCAAGAAATATAAGGATGAATTAGGTAATGAGGTAGAGCCGTTACAATCCGGATACGGTTGGGATGATCTGAACATTGATATCGGACCGCTTAGTGACAAACAGGCTCAGAAATATATTGATCTTGTAAACAGTACAACAAAGACAAGTGATTACAACACGGAGATTACGAATATTATCACAGAGGAAGCAAAAGCATATTTTGCGGGACAGAAGAGCTTAGACGAGACAGCGGATATTATTCAGAATCGTGTTAAGACTTATGTAAATGAAAACAGATAATCAGAACAACCCTCTATAAAATGTACAGGGATGCCATGCGGGAGCATGGTGTCCGGTACGTTGTGTTGCCGGACATTGGTAGAACTGCGAATGGCAGATTGTGTTGGTGTTGAGATTGGATAGAATGAAAAACAGGAGGCAGAAACATATGCCGCGTAAGAAGAAATATATAACGGAAGACGGAATGGAATACAAGAAGCATCACATGAGTAAGAAGGACAAGAAAAATGCAGTACTTTACCTGTTGCCTAGTTTATTAGGAGTACTGTTGTTTTTTGTTCTTCCTTTTTTCGTTGTAATCTATTATGCGTTGGTAGATAACCCGATCAGTCATCAGTTTGTGGGAATACAGAATTTTATTAACATATTGCAGAATTCGTCCTTTCAACAGGCCGCAAAGAATACGGCAACATTTTCATTGGTAGCGGTGCCGTTGGCAGTTGTGCTTTCTCTGGGATTAGCAATCCTGTTAGAGGGAAATATTCCAATGAAAAGCCAGTTCCGGACATTTTTCTTAAGTCCGATGATGGTTCCGGTGGCATCTATTGTGTTGATCTGGCAGGTATTGTTTGATTATAACGGTGTGATCAATCAGTTTATAACGAATCTGAATATGCAGCCGATCGACTGGTTTAAGTCTTCTTACAGTCAGATTGTGATCGTTATCCTGTTTTTGTGGAAGAATCTTGGATATAATATGATCCTGTTTATGGCTGCGTTAAGTGCGATCCCACAGGATGTGTTAGAGGTAGCAACATTAGAGAGTGCTACGGAATTTCAAAAATTCTGGTATATAAAATTAAGGTATCTGTCTTCGACTATATTGTTTGTGGCAATCTTGTCGTTGATCAATTCCTTTAAAGTGTTTAGAGAGGTTTATCTGCTGACCGGGGATTATCCGTATGATTCGTTATATATGTTACAACATTTTATGAATAATACATTCCGGTCGCTGGATTATCAGAAATTATCAGCCGCTGCGATCATCATGTGCCTTGTGATGTGCGTTGTGATCGGAATCCTGTTCTTTGCAGAAGATCGTTACGGAAAGGATGTGGAAGGATAATGAAACGGAAGAAAGTGAAACTCACGATTAAAAAAATATTGTTGACGTGTGTTGCTGTGATATTTGCGGTGTCCTTCCTGCTGCCGACGATATTGACAATTGCAAATTCGTTTATGTCTTCTGCCGAGATCAATACCAATTATGGTGTAATCTTTAATCAATATAAAGAAACATCATACGGGGAGCGGAATACGGATTATGTAGCAGAAAAGGTAAATCTGAAATTCATTCCGGATATGGTCGAGTTGTCGCAGTATACAACGGTACTTTTAAAAAGTCCGGAATATCTGTTAAAATTTTGGAATTCGGTTATCCTTGTAGTACCGATCGTGGTATTTCAGATATTCATTGCGCTGGGTGCGGCATATAGTTTTATGAGATTCCGGGGACGGATACGGGAGATCATATTCTTTGTATATGTAGCACTTATGCTGATGCCGTATCAGGTAACCTTAGTTCCGAACTATCTGGTTGCGGATTGGTTGAAGATATTAGACACGCGGGCATCTATTATTCTGCCCGGAATCTTTGCACCATTTAGTGTATATCTGCTTACCAAGTTCATGCGCCGAATCCCGAATTCGTTGATCGAGGCGGCAAAATTAGATGGAGCAAATGAGTGGCAGATATTTACCAAGGTGTGTATTCCGTTATGTAAAGGACCGATTGCGTCGGTTGCAATTTTGGTATTCATTGATTACTGGAATATGGTTAAACAGCCGCTTATTATGTTATCTGATGCAGACAAACATCCGTTATCGGTATTCTTATCACAGATCAATACCGGCGAGGTGGGACTTGCATTTGCAGTGGCAACTATATATATGGTGCCACCTATATTGATTTTCCTTTATGGCGAGGAATACTTAGTAGACGGAATTTCGTATTCCGGCGGCGTGAAAGGATAGGAGGAAGAATATGGAAAAAGAAACGAACCGCAAACATATTGTAAAAAAAGCAGCCGTGATCTTTTTGGTGGCGATGCTGATCCTGACATTTTTTTCAAATACAATTATGAATTATTCTTTGCCGGAGGTGGCAACCGAACCGGTAACAACAGGAACGGTATCGAACAAAGTGAGAGGCCAGGGAACGGTTGAGACGAATTCGGATCTGGATGTGACGGTCAGCGGTGCCAGAGTGGTCAAAGAAGTCAAAGTTGAAGTTGGGGACGAGGTTAAGAAAGGAGATGTCCTGTTTACCTTTGAAGAAGGCGAGAATACGGAATTAGACGAGGCACAGAATGCTCTGGATGACCTTGAGCTGAATTACGCCAAATCCTTATTAAAGAACGCACCGGATTATACGGAGGATAATATCAGTATTAAGGACGCAAAGGAAGATCTGCAAAATGCAATCGACGCACAGGAAACAGCCGCAAAGAATGATAAGACATTAAAAGCCGCAAAGAAGGAAGCTGCAGAGATTAAGAAAAAAGTTGCTGCGGCACAGGCAAAAGTGGATTCTTTGCAGGAGCAGTCAGATGCATATTCGGCTGCGGGAGATTATGATGCGATCAATGATCAGTTAAAAGCAGATAATGAATCTTTGGCAGCCATGAAAGTACAGTTAAGCGATCTGAAAGAGGATTTGAAAAAGGCACAGGATGCAGGAGAGGATACAACCGATCTCCATCGTCAGATTCGTGATAAAGAGACTGATATTGCGAACAAACAGGATGATATCTCGAGTGGAACCAAGAAATTAGAGGCATTGAAGCCATCCAAACAGGTAAAATCGGATCTTGCCAGTGCAACAAAGACATTAACCTCGCTTCAGAAACAGCAGGAAGAAAAAGAAGCGAAAGTTACGGAATTAAGTGCAGCTTCTACGTTAGCCGATGCGAAAGCGGCGGTAAAGGAAAAGAGAAAAGCGTTAGCCGGCCTGATCCGTGGACTGGATACGAAGAAGAAAGAGGATTCTCTCAATGCACAATCGGAGGCGCTGGATAATGAAGCGGCTCAAAAGAGTATTGAGGAGCAAAGAGATAAGGTTGATAAGATCAAGAATAGTAACGATATAACGGAAGTCAAGGCAGAAGAAGATGGTATCGTGTCAGAGGTGAATTGTAAGACAGGCGATAGCGTGACGGCAGATGCACCTCTTGCGAAGATTCAATTGGCGGACAGCGGATATGTTGTAAAGGTGACTGTGACAAAAGCACAGAGCAAACTGATTCGTACCGGGGATGAAGCAACGGTTGAAAATGTATGGGATGACAGTGTGACGGCAACGGTGAAGAGCATCCGGGCGGATACAGAGAATCCCAATCAGAATATGATCGTAACATTTGAAGTTAAGGGTGATGGTGTTTCGGTCGGACAGACACTGGCATTTGCAGTAGGAAACCGGAGCAGCCAGTATGATGCGGTAGTTCCAAACAATGCCGTGCGCGAGGACAGCAAGGGTAAATTTGTTCTTGTGTTGAAAGTAAAGGGAACCCCTCTTGGCAACAGATATACGGTGAAACGGGCAGATGTAGAGGTTCAGGCATCCGATGACACTTCTTCCGGGGTGACCGGCGGTGTCTATGAAAATGATAACGTGATCACAAATTCCTCTAAACCGTTAGAGGAAGGTATGCAGGTAAGATTAGTGGAGTAGTATGAAGAAGATAGAGATTTCATTAAACAAAAAACAGATAATCCTTCTCATTGCCAATGTCGTATTTCTTCTTGCATATATATTGCTTACGGTGTTTGCACATAAACAGACATCGGTGTTGTATTCGGAGCAGGAAGGACAACGTTGGGAGAATGGCAAAATGTCATATGCCCAGGTGAGTGCATTTATTTCACCCAACCGGCAGACGGGAGCAGACGAATTAGCTTCCGTTCGAAGTGCGATTGCAACGAAGCTTTCCAAGGATTCTTATAGTGAATCAAAGACAGGCGGAAGAGTATGGATTGACGGCTATTGCGGTGAGGTGCAGACCGAGATACGAAAAGACACAAATACGTTAAATGTAACCGCAGTTGGAATTGGTGGTAACTTTTTTCAGTTTAATCCGTTTGAACTGTTGTCAGGAAGCTATATATCGGAAGATGATCTGAATAATGACCGGGTTGTGATTGACGAGAATCTGGCATGGGCAATGTTTGGTTCGAATGATGTTGTTGGAATGCAGATATGGATGAATAATACCATTTTCACGGTAGCGGGTGTTGTGAAGGTTCCGGAAGATGGATTAGAAAAGACCGCATATGGGAATTCTAATCGGATCTATATGTTGTACGATCAGTTGAAAAAACAGCAGGATTCCCTGACGATCACCTGTTATGAGGTGGTGCTCCCGAACCCGATTACGAACTATGCATATTATGCAGTCCGGAGTGCATTCGGCCTGTCGGAAGAGGATGAGGAGCAGTTAGATCAGGAAGAGAATCCACTTACCTTTGATAATGTGGAGATTCTTGAAAATACCAACCGGTTTGAATTAATGCCAATGCTTACAAAGATGAAGCAGTGGAGACTACGGAGTATGCGGACGAGTCTGATCGGATATCCTTATTGGGAAAACATTGCACGGGCAACAGAGGATACCCAGATCCTGTTGCTGATCGCCCGTATTCTGGTGCTCATTTGTCCGGCGGTCACATTGCTCGGATTATTGATATATTGGTGGAAACATCGGAAATGGACCATGAAACGTTTGTGCCTGGCAGGAGTCGATAAGATTCGGGAAAAACGGGAAGAGCGCTGGGAAGAAAAGCGCCGCATGGAAGAAGAGGATGCAGCATTTGATGTCGATCAGGAATCAGACGGAGCTGCGGAAGATCATGAAGATTCCATAGAAACAGCGCAGGAAAATGTTGATATCGAAGACGAAGAATCGGAGGATTATATTGATATAACCCCGGAGGGCGAAGAACCGGAGCCGGAATTAAAAGCAGTTACAGATGAGGAACTGTTCCGGAAATAATGAATAAAATGGAGCTGTACACGGAATGTGACAGCTCCATTATTGTCTTACTTGTATCCAAAATATTCGTCAATACCGGTAACGATGCCTTTGGCCAATTTCTTTCGGTAGGATTTCTTATTCAATAAACGGTCTTCTGTCGGATTGGTCATAAATCCGACTTCGATCAATGTTACCGGCATGGTAGCCCAGTTGTTGCCGGTCAGATCATTTCTTACAAATAAACCGCGGTTATAAGTACCTGCTTCGTCGCACATATTGTTGAGGACACATTTGGAAAGCTTCTTGCATTTCTTACTGAGTTTGCCGTTATATTTGTTCGAAGAGGAAGGGTACAGGGCAGAAGCTCCGCGGGCGGATCCTGATGAGGCAGCGTCTACATGAATACGGATAAAGATATCTGCTTTTGCCTTGTTGGCTATCGTTGCACGCTTCTTGCAACTTAGGGCGCGCTTGGAGTTCTTGCGGGTAAGAATGACTTTGTAGCCTTTCTTTTCTAATAATGGCTTTATCTGTTTGGCGAGTGTTAAAGTAAACTGGTATTCGTATGTTTTACTGACAACACCGCGGGTGCCGATTGCATCTTTTGCCTTTCTGGTCTTTGCACCGGGACCGATCGGTTCCGTTCCACCGGACATTTTTGAGGTGTGTCCGGGATCAAGACAAACAATCTTTTTTGCGACCACGTTGACCTTTTTGGTGACAGTGGCATCTCCACTTTGTGCGGTTACTTTTACAGAGCCGATCTTTTTGCCGGTCAGTTTGCCGTCTGCCGTGATCGTTGCGATCTTTTCATCACTGACAGAATAGGTTACCGGGGAATTGTCATCGGCTGCTGCCTGGAACTGAATGGTTTTCCCTACTTTTACTTTGTCCTTTGACTGTGTAAATGTGATTGCAGATGCCTGTGCATTTACCTGTGTATTGGAAACCGAAAACAGGATTCCGACAAGTAAGAGCATCCATAAAAAATATTGTTTTTTCATAAGAACCTCCTCATGTTAATGTATTATTCTATAATATACTTTAGCAAGATTTATGGAATTACGCAATAAGGCATTTAGATGCGAACAATGCTTATTTCAATATAAGCATTGCAAATATACCCGTTCGGGTATAGGATGGATAAGGTAAATGATGCACTTGCCATGTTTGATATGGAAGTAGTGCCGGGAAGAAAGGATAAAGGTGTTTGAATGAAAGATTTAACAAAAGGATATCCTGCAAAAGTAATACTTATGTTTGCCATCCCGTTGATGTGCAGTAGTATTTTGCAGCAATTATACAATATGGTAGATAGTAAGATCGTGAGTGCTTATGTAGGTACTGCAGCATTTGCGGCAGTCGGTGCAACGAGTGTGGTGTCGAATACGTTGATTGGTTTTATCAATGGACTGACACAGGGATTTGCAATATTAGTAGCGAATAGTTTTGGTGCAAAAGATGAGAAACGGATGCGGCAATCCGTGGCGGGAACACTGATCTTAACGACGGTGATCACGGTTATACTGACGGTGTTGGGACTTTTATTGATCCGGCCGATTCTTACAATGTTGAGAACGCCGGATGATATTATGGATAATGCACTTTCTTATGTACGGATCATATTAGCGGGAATTGCTTTTACTGCACTGTATAATGTATTTGCCAATATTTTAAGAGCGGTAGGTGACAGTAAAACACCGTTGTATTGTCTGACATTTGCCGTTATTTTAAATGTTGGACTGGATCTTTTGTTTGTTGCAGTATTCAAATGGGGAATTCAGGGAGCAGCATATGCAACCGTATTAGCACAGGCAATTTCCGGATTCCTGTGTATGGCATATGTACTGATCCGATTCCGTGATCTGCTGCCGCAGCGTTTGGAATGGAGCATATCCGGGGAGCTGTATTCGAATCTGACGACAACAGGTCTTGCAATGGGACTGATGGGCTGCATTGTAAATATTGGAACGATCATTTTACAAAGTGCGATCAATGGTCTTGGCACCTCTATTGTTGCGGCACACACAGCGGCGAGACGGTTGTTTGACATTTTGATGATCCTGATCTATACGGTAGGTCTTGCCATGACCACATATGTTAGTCAAAATGCAGGTGCAGGACGTGTGGATCGAATCAAACAGGGTGTCCGTCATGCAACAGGGTGTCCGTCATGCACCCGTCGTGGCTACGATCATCAGTACAATGATGATCCTGTTGTGTTATCTGATCGCACGGCCGGTAATTGAATGGCTGACCAGTAGCACGGATCCGGCAATTGTCGATCCGGCTGTCTTTTATCTGAAATTTGGTGTGTGGTTTTTCTATGCATTGGGACCGCTTTTTATATTGCGTTGTTCCTTGCAGGGAATGGGATGCAAGATCATACCGATCTGCTCTAGTATCTTAGAAATGCTTGTTAAAATTGCATCGGCTGCCATTCTGGTTCCACATCTGCAATACTTCGGAGTCGTGCTGACAGAGCCGATCAGCTGGGTTCTTATGACAACACTCCTTGCCATCGGATACGTTCTGAACGCACCGGACAAAATCCTGGATCAACGTACCGTATACAGGGTGTGAATGAATTTTGTCCGGTGTGTTCATACTTATTTAATAAATGTGTGGTAAGATGGATATAATTGAGGCATAAATGAGAAGAAATGTACAATGAGGTGATAATGTGGCAACACAAGAGAATATACAGCTTCCGAGTTTAAGGGAGAAAGAGGATGACGTGCCGGTGGTTACGGGCGATATTATGGAAGAACTGAAGATATTGATGCAGCATTCGCAGGCATTTCAGGAGATGCAGATGATGTATGCGTGTGCGATCCGGGAAGTACGGACGAAGGCAGAGGTGTTGAATGATGAGATGTCCGTAAGATATCATAGAAATCCGATCAGCAGTATTTCGTCGAGAGTGAAGAAGCCGGAGAGCATTGCACAGAAACTTGTTAAAAAGGGACTTCCATTTACGGTGGAAGCGATTATGGCGAATCTGTCAGATGTGGCAGGTGTGCGGATTATCTGTGAATTTATTGATGATATCTACACGATTGCGGCAATGCTTGCAATGCAGGATGATCTGAAACTGATCAAGATCAAGGACTATATCAAATATCCTAAGCCGAATGGATATCGGAGCTATCATATGATCGTGGAGATTCCGGTATTCTTTTCAAAAGGCAAGACGCCGATGCGTGTTGAGATACAGATCCGGACGATTGCGATGGATTTCTGGGCAAGTCTGGATCATGAATTGAAATATAAGAAGAATATTGATCCGGCAGACGAGGAGATGATCGCGCAGGAACTGTTATCCTGTGCGGACCGGATTGCGGAGACCGATATGATCATGCAGCAGATCCGTATGAAATTAGATTCTGTTGAGGAAAACAAGGCAAAGTCAGAGATTGTAGTACAGGAATAATAAGTATTTGCATGAATGAAAAGATGCCGGTATGCATACGATACTTGGAGAATGGCATAGTGTCGGTAAGTAGATAGGATGCGTAAGAATATAGATGGAGAACCGCAGAAAGGACAGGAGATGGAGAAATCAGGCATTATATTTGATATGGATGGAACGTTGTGGGATTCTGCAAAGGCAGTAGCGGATAGTTGGACAGAGGTTGTGGCAAGAGAATATACACCGGAGCGGGTGATCACGGAGGAAGAGATCAAAAGTGTCATGGGACTTACGATGGATAAATTAGCCGCAAGGATCTTTCCGGAGCTTCCGGAGGAAAAACGCTTACAGTTATTAGAGGTCTGCGGAAGAGAAGAGAATGAATATCTTCGCACACACGGAGCAATCGTATACCCACAGGTTGAGGAGACATTTCAGAAACTGAAGGAGAAGTATCATTTATACATTGTCAGTAACTGTCAATCCGGCTATATTGAGGCATTCTTAGAATATTATGGATATGGGAAATATATCGAAGATACGGAGTGCTACGGCAACAATGGACTGGTGAAGGGAGAAAATATCCGTAAAGTAGCAGAGCGGAATCATCTGACAAAGGCAGTTTATGTTGGAGATATCCAGGGTGATTATGATGCAAGTATGCAGGCAGGGGTAGAATTTATTCATGCCGGATACGGATTCGGAGCGGTGAATGCAAATGTGCCGGAGATTGCAGCTTTTGCGGAATTGCCGGAAGTTGTGAAGTCGGTACTGTAGGAGACAGGATGAAGCTGTTGTATATGTAAATAAGTCTTTATAAAATATACACCCGCAAATTGAGGGGAAAATGCGTTGATATGCCCACAATTTGTGGGTATTATTCTTTTTATAATTTATAAAAGGATATTTTTAACAGAATATTGAAAGGAAAATCACCACATTGCATTAACAAAAGAAAGCAAAATGCGACAAAAAAGCAACACAAAGAGGTTTTTCACATTTGAAAAGTAAGTCAAATTTCTATATAGTAGGTCTAAACAATTCGGACGAAAGAGGGATTGCGTATGAATATTATGGATATAATCGGTCCGGTTATGGTAGGACCGTCCAGTTCCCACACAGCGGGGGCGGTTAAGATCGGACAGGTGGCGCGTAAGCTGTTGGGGGAACCGGTTCGCAAAGCAGACATTTATCTGCATGGTTCTTTTTTAGCTACCGGCAAAGGACATGGTACGGATAAGGCATTGATTGCTGGGCTGCTTGGTATGGCGGTGGATGACAGGCGGATTCCGGACAGCTTTGATCTTGCGAAATCAAAGGGGATGCATTTTCAGTTTGAGGGAATTGAACTCATCGATGCACATCCGAATACAGTGAAGATGAACTTAGAAGGGCAGTCGGGACGAAAGTTAGAGATCATTGCGAGTTCTATTGGCGGCGGGCAGATCCGGATCTGTGAGATTGATGGCCTGACGGCGAACTTTACAGGAGATTTTCCAACGTTGATCGTGCATAATCTTGACCAGCCGGGACATGTTACGGAAGTGACATCCATGCTTGCCCACAAGTCCGTTAATATTGCAACGATGCAGCTATACAGGGATTCCCGCGGAGGAAATGCCGTTATGGTCATCGAGTGTGATCAGGAGATTCCGTCGGATTCCATCCGGTGGCTGGAACATTTAGAGGGTATTGTGAAGGTTACTTACCTAAGTCTCGAGGATGGATTGACCAGTGACAAAGTCTGACGCACTTCTACAGCGTAAGGATTTGGCTGTAGAAGAGGATAAGTGTAGAAAGGAGTCATATGTATAAATCGTTACAGGAACTATGCGAAATTGCAACAGAACAGAACAAGAAGATTTATGAGGTCGTACTGGAAGAAGATTGTCATGAACGGGGAATCCCTGTGGAGGAAGGATTTGCACAGGTGACGAAAGTGTATCAGGCAATGAAAGAGGCGGATCAGGAATATGATGCCGGTATTACTTCTACCAGCAAATTAGCAGGCGGAGATGGGGAAAAGCTGAGGCAGTACCGGGAAAAGGAAACGTCTCTTTGTGGAGATTTTGTAGTTGGTGTAATGGAAAAAGCAGTGAAAATGGGGGAATCCAATGCCTGTATGAAACGAATCGTGGCATCACCGACAGCGGGTTCGTGCGGGGTGGTTCCGGCGGTATTATTATCGTTGCAGGAACGGTTTTCCTATTCGGATGAGGAGATGACAAAAGCATTGCTTGTGGCAGCCGGAATCGGCGGAGTGATCGCGTCGCGTGCATTTATCGCGGGAGCGGCAGGTGGATGTCAGGCAGAGATTGGTTCGGCGTCAGCGATGGCAGCGGGAGCGGCGGCATATTTACAGGGCGGAGATATGGATACAATCTGTCATGCGGCAGCCATGGCATTGAAGAATCTGTTAGGACTTGCGTGTGATCCGGTTGGCGGATTAGTGGAGGTGCCTTGTGTGAAACGAAATGTGATCGGAGCAACAAGTGCCTTGACTGCGACAGATATGGCCCTTGCAGGTATACGTTCGAAGATTCCGCCGGATGAAGTTATCGATGCGATGCGAAGTATCGGGGTTGCAATGCCGTCGTGTATTAAAGAGACGGGAAAGGGTGGACTCGCAATGACACCGGAGGGGCAGAAATATATGCCGGGAGTATAGTCAGAATAAGAGAGCAACACATTGTATAAAATGAAATTCATTCATTTGGAGAACGGAAAAGGTTCATAAAAATCATATTTTTCATAGACAATTGTCGGAAAACTTAGTATAATTATATTGCTTTGTTTTTCGACTTTTTGTTATGCAGGAATAACCATTCGATTATAGGGAAGAAACAGATAACAGAAAGAAAATGTGGGGAATAGGAATAAAGTATTTGGGTATATTTTAAGGGAAGGGAATTATGAATCAGGTTAAGGAAACGTTGACGGGGTTACTAATTGGAATAGGAGTATATTCTGTAATCGTAGAGATTATCGGAATCATTTTTTCTGAAGATATTCTATCATACACGTTAGGACTGCTGGTTGGAGTAGTCGTGGCGGTTATTCTTATTATTCATATGACAAGGACATTGGATGATGCCCTGGATTTACCACAGGATGATGCAACCCGATATATGAGAAAGAAGACGGTGTTCCGTATTGTGTTGATGTTAGCGGCGCTGCTTGGTGCGATGCTGGTACCGCATGTGAACTTTTTTACGGTGCTGCTTGGTCTGCTTGGCATGAAGGTTGGTGCACTGATGGCTCCGTTTTTTTTGAAGCGCATGTATCCGGATGATTTTGTGACAAAGGAAGATGCCATGGGACCATTTGATGATGATGAAGAGGAAGAAGACGAGAGAGCTGTTGCAGATGGTAATGTTACCGGATCAGATGAAAGACAGACAGAATGACAGCAGTTTTTATATCATAAGAAAAGGTTGTAACATGATCAACAGGAACGCAAGTTTCCGGATCCCGGAGACTGTTGATAAAATGAAGATATACAACAATATTACAGAAAGGAAGGTGAAGGAATGAGGTATGGAATGATGCCAATGCTTTTGGCGGCAGACAAAGAAGTGGATTTTTCGATCCATCATTTGATCGGGTATCAGTTTATGGGACAGACTGTATATATTACAACGTCGCACGTATGTATGCTTCTGATCATGGTAACGATCATGATATTTGCAGTGGTTGCCAGAAAGAAGATCATGCAGGCGGATGAGATACCGACAGGGTTGCAGAATGTAGTGGAATTTGCAGTTGAGACCCTGGAAGGATTTGTGAATTCATCCATGGGAACTCATGGAAAGAAATATATCTGCTATGTGGGAACATTGTTCCTGTATATACTGTTATCCAATATATCCGGTCTGTTTGGACTGCGACCGCCAACAGCAGATTATGGAACGACATTTTCCCTGGCGCTGATCACATTTGTTATGATTCAGTATAACAATCTGAAATACAACAAGATTGGTGCATTTACAGGATTGTTCCAGCCAATCTGGTTTCTCTTCCCGATTAACCTCATTGGAGAGATTGCCACACCGGTATCTATGTCGCTGCGTCTGTTTGGTAACGTAATGGCAGGTACGGTTATGATGGCATTATATTATGGATTGCTGCCACTCTTTGCTAAGATTGGTATACCGGCATTTTTACATGTCTACTTTGACTTGTTCTCCGGAGCAATTCAGGCGTATGTATTCTCTATGCTTACAATGGTATTTATTACCGATAAGATTGGAGAGGCATAATATGTTAGATTGAGAAGCTGCCGGACGGAATGCCGGTGGTACACAATAGGTAAGAATATTAAGAAAATGGAGGAAATGTTTATGTCAAACATTACAAACGAAGGTTTAATTTTAGCATGTTCAACAATTGGTGCAGGTTTAGCAATGATCGCCGGTATCGGACCTGGTATTGGACAGGGTATTGCCGCTGGTCAGGGTGCTGCAGCAGTAGGACGTAACCCGGGTGCAAAGGGTGATATCATGTCTACGATGTTACTTGGTCAGGCCGTAGCCGAGACAACCGGTCTGTATGGTCTGGTAGTTGCATTGCTGTTAATGTATGGTAATCCAATGCTTGCTAAGTTCTTGAAACTGTAAGGATCAACGAAGTCTGATGAAAGGAGGATAGTTCCTTGATGGGTATGTTATCAGGAATGATGGGTGCGCAGACAATGCTGCTCACCGAAGGACATATATTTGAATTAAGTCCGCAGTTAATCAGTGACGTGATCATTCAGGGAATTGCCATTTTTATCCTCTTCTTTTTCCTTACCAAGGTGTTGTTTGAGCCTGTGCAGAAGGTTTTGCATAACCGTACCGAGAAGATTCGGACGGATATTGATACGGCCAAGCAGGATCGGGAAGATGCCGCAGCATTGAAGGCGGAATATGATGAGAAATTAAAAGCCATCAACAAAGAGAAAGAAGAGATATTAGAGCAGGCCCGTAAGAAAGCGAAGAGACGTGAAGAGCAGATCGTGGCAGAAGCAAACGCAGAGGCTGATCGGTTGATTGCTCGCGCCAATCAGGAGATCGAGTTAGAGAAGAGCAAGGTTTCCGATGATATGCGCAAAGAGATCGTACGGGTTGCAACGGCAATGGCTGCAAAGATTATCGAGCAGCAGATTGATGAGAGCAAGCAGGATGCTTTAATTGAGGATACTTTGAAAGAAATGGGTGGTAGTACATGGCTAAGCAGGTAAGTAAGACCTACGGAAGTGCACTTTTTGAAGTGGCAATGGAGAATCGGTCATTAGATGCCACGTTAGAAGAGGTGCTTTTTGTAAAGCAGACGTTTCTTGAGAACGAAGAATTAAGCAAGTTTCTGCTTCATCCGAATATCGAGAAGGAAGAGAAAGTCAAGGTTATTGAGAATATCTATGCCGGCAGGGTATCAGATGAGCTGACCGGACTTATGACAATGCTGGTGTTAAAAGGTCATCAGAAAGATTTCCTTTCCGTATTTGATTATGTGATTGCTGCGATCAAGGAGGAAAAAGGAATTGGTATTGCCTACATTTCTTCCGCAGTGGAATTAAAGCAGGAGCAGAAAGAACGAATTGAGCAGAAACTGATCGAGACAACGAAGTATCAGAAGATCGAAGGGAATTACAAGGTAGATCCGTCACTGATCGGTGGACTTGTGATCCGGGTTGCAGATACCGTAGTCGACAGCAGCCTGAAAACACAGATTGCGGAATTGTCGAAGAGTCTCGTACAGTAAATGCGAAGAATAGATTATAAACAGAGAGAAGGTGCTAATTTTCCATGAATTTGAAACCAGAAGAGATTAGTTCTGTGATCAAAGAGCAGATTAAGAATTATTCAAAGAAATTAGAGACCTCCGAAGTTGGTACAGTTATACAGGTAGCCGACGGAATTGCCCGTGTGCATGGATTAGAGAATGCAATGCAGGGTGAGTTGTTGGAATTCCCTGGGGATGTTTACGGAATGGTAATGAACCTAGAGGAAGACAACGTAGGTGCGGTACTGTTAAGTGCAAACAGGAATATCAGCGAAGGAGATACCGTCAAGACAACGGGACGTGTGGTAGAAGTTCCGGTAGGTGACGCAATGCTTGGACGTGTTGTCAATGCATTGGGACAGCCGATTGACGATAAAGGTCCGATCAATACGACCAAATCAAGACCAATTGAGAGAGTGGCATCCGGTGTTATTTCCAGACAGTCCGTGGACACTCCGTTACAGACCGGTATCAAGGCGATTGATGCCATGGTTCCGATTGGTAGAGGACAGAGAGAGTTGATCATTGGTGACCGTCAGACAGGTAAGACGGCAATTGCCATTGATACGATCATTAACCAGAAGGGACAGGGCGTTAAGTGTATCTATGTTGCGATCGGTCAGAAGGCATCGACCGTTGCAAGTATCGTGAAGTCCTTAACCGAATATGGAGCAATGGATTATACAACGGTTGTAGCATCCACCGCATCCGAGCTTGCTCCATTACAGTATATTGCACCATACGCAGGCTGTGCGATTGGTGAAGAGTGGATGGAGAATGGAGAGGACGTACTGGTTGTGTATGATGACTTGAGCAAACATGCGACTGCTTACCGTACACTTTCCTTGCTGCTCCGTCGTCCGCCGGGACGTGAGGCATATCCGGGTGATGTATTCTATTTACATTCCAGATTGTTAGAGCGTGCTGCCCGGTTAAATGATTCCTTAGGTGGCGGTTCCCTTACCGCACTTCCGATCATTGAGACACAGGCTGGTGATGTATCTGCATACATTCCGACCAACGTTATTTCCATCACAGATGGACAGATCTACTTAGAGACAGAGATGTTCAATGCCGGTTTCCGTCCTGCGATCAATGCCGGTCTTTCCGTATCCCGTGTAGGTGGTGCTGCACAGATTGGAGCAATGAAGAAGATTGCTTCTCCAATCCGTACCGAGCTTGCACAGTATCGTGAGCTGGCTGCATTTGCCCAGTTTGGTTCCGAGTTGGATGATGATACGAAGGAACGTCTGGCACAGGGTGAACGTATCAAAGAGATGTTAAAGCAGCCGCAGTATAAGCCGATGCCGGTAGAGCGTCAGGTTGTGATCATTTATGCGGCAACAAAGAGATATCTCTTAGATGTTCCGGTAGATCAGATCCTTGATTTTGAGAAAGAATTATTTGAGTTTGTCGATGCACAGTATCCGGAGATCTTTACGAAGATCCGTGAGGAGAAGAAGCTTACTGACGAACTGAGTCAGATGTTAGACGAGGCAATCACCCAATATAAGAGTCAGCGTGCATAATGAGCAATACGCGGAACTTATAGGGGCAGATGGAAAGAGGAATGTGTCTGTGTGGCACAGAAGAATTTACATCTGCTGTGAGAATATAGAAGAAAGAGGTGATATGTCTTGGCATCGATGAGAGATATAAAAAGGCGCAAAGAGAGTGTTGCCAGTACCGGTCAGATCACGAAGGCAATGAAGCTGGTATCGACGGTAAAGCTCCAAAAAGCGAAAGCCAGGGCAGAGAGCAATAAGCCGTATTTCACCATGTTGTATGATACGATCTGTTCCATCTTAGTGAGAACCGGAACGATCGATCACCGTTATCTGCGGGAGAGCGACTCCAAGCGCAAAGCAGTGATCGCAATTACATCAAACCGTGGACTTGCCGGTGGATATAACAACAACATTGTCAAAGAGATTACGGCAGCATTTGCACCGGAAGATACGGATATCTATGCATTAGGTAAGAAGGGCTTAGAGGGCTTAAGCCGGAAGGGCTACCACATCATTGAGGATTATTCCGAGGTGATGAACGAGCCACTGTATGCCGATGCAATCCATATTGGCAAGAACGTATTAGCGTCTTATGAGAATGGCGAGGTTGGTGAGATCTATCTTGCATATACCGGATTCAAGAATACGGTAGTGCATGAACCCAAACTTATCAAACTATTGCCGATCAGTGTGGAAGAGATCATGAAGGATGTAGAGATCGATACGCTTACCCTTATGAATTTTGAGCCGGAAGCGGATGAGGCACTTGACATGATCATTCCAAAGTATATGAATAACATAATCTATGGCGCATTCGTTGAGGCAATCGCCAGTGAAAATGGTGCCAGAATGCAGGCAATGGATTCGGCAACCAAGAATGCAGAAGATATGATTGACGATCTGTCGCTGAAGTATAACCGTGCGAGACAGAGCTCCATCACGCAGGAGCTTACCGAGATTATCGCGGGTGCAGAGGCGATATCATAGAAGAAGAGTAGAAGGAGATAGAATATGGCAGAAAAGAATGTCGGTAAGATTACCCAGATCATTGGTGCTGTATTGGATATCAAGTTCAGCGAAGGCAAACTTCCTGAGATCAATGATGCCATTACGATCGCAACCAAGGATGGTGGGAAATTAACCGTAGAGGTTTCCCAGCACTTAGGCGATGATACCGTAAAGTGTATTGCCATGGGACCAACCGATGGTCTGGTTCGAGGAATGGAAGCGGTAGCGACAGGTGCACCGATCACCGTTCCGGTTGGTGAGAATACACTGGGTCGTATGTTCAATGTGTTAGGTGAGCCAATTGATAATAAGCCGGCTCCGGAGTGTAAGGAACATTTTCCGATTCACCGGAAAGCACCGGAGTTCTCAGAGCAGGCAACCGATACAGAGATATTAGAGACAGGAATCAAGGTCGTTGACTTACTTTGTCCATACCAGAAGGGTGGTAAGATCGGTCTGTTTGGTGGTGCCGGAGTAGGTAAAACGGTATTGATTCAGGAGTTGATCCGTAATATTGCAACCGAGCATGGTGGATATTCCGTATTTACCGGTGTTGGAGAGCGTACCCGTGAGGGTAATGACTTATATAACGAGATGACAGAATCCGGCGTTATCAATAAGACGACCATGGTGTTTGGTCAGATGAACGAGCCGCCGGGAGCAAGAATGAGAGTTGGTCTTACCGGACTTACGATGGCGGAGTACTTCCGTGACCAGGGTGGTAAGGATGTGTTGTTATTCATTGATAACATTTTCCGTTTCACACAGGCTGGTTCTGAGGTGTCTGCGTTACTTGGACGTGTACCTTCTGCCGTTGGTTATCAGCCAACGTTGCAGACCGAGATGGGTGCATTACAGGAGAGAATTACATCCACAAAGAACGGTTCTATCACATCTGTTCAGGCAGTATATGTGCCTGCGGATGACTTGACAGACCCGGCACCTGCTACGACATTTGCGCATTTGGATGCGACAACGGTACTTTCCCGTTCCATCGTAGAGTTAGGTATTTATCCTGCGGTAGATCCATTGGAGTCTACTTCGAGAATCTTAGACCCTAAGATTGTCGGCGAAGAGCATTATGAGGTTGCCCGTGGCGTACAGGAGATCTTGCAGAAGTACAAAGAGCTGCAGGATATCATTGCAATTCTTGGTATGGATGAGTTGTCTGAGGAGGATAAGCTTGTTGTATCCCGTGCAAGAAAAGTACAGAGATTCTTATCACAGCCATTCTTCGTAGCAGAGCAGTTTACCGGAACAAGTGGTAAGTATGTACCTGTATCTGAGACGATCCGTGGATTTAAGGAGATCATTGAAGGTAAGCATGATGACATTCCGGAAGGTTATTTCCTGAATGCCGGAAGTATCGATGATGTACTTGCAAAGGTGAAATAAGAGAGGGTGAATACGCATGGCAGATACTATGAAATTGAAAATTGTGGCGCCGGAGCGTATCTTTTACGAGGGCGATACCACATTTTTGGAATTCACCACAACAGAAGGTGATATGGGTATTTACCCGCAGCATATTCCTCTTACTGCGATCATTGCACCGGGGATCCTTCGTATCCATGAAGGAGATACCGTGAAAGAGGCAGCATTGATGTCAGGCTTCATCCAGATTCTGAAAGAGGAAGTTACCATTCTTGCAGAGAGTGTAGAATGGCCGGATGAGATTGATGCGAACCGTGCAAAGGAAGCAGAGATTCGTGCAAAGCGGAGAATTGAAGAAGGAAGCGGAGATATGAATCGTGCAGAGCTGGCATTAAAGCGTGCACTCGTTCGATTGAGTCTTACGAGATAATGTTATATATAGTAAGAAAAGGTTGCATAGTGATATGCAGCCTTTTTCTTTCTGGGGTATTTTTTCTTTCAGAACTGTGGTAAAATAATAGAAACATAAATATAATTATGGTGATAAGCTATAGATGATAGCAGGAGGGTCGGAGTAATGTCTGCCCCTCTTTTCTTTTTGTATTAAAGATATTCGTAAGAAATTCTTCATAATTATTGTAACAAAAATCTGTTAAAATGTATCTATAGGAAAAATATGCAATCAGCATAAGGGGAGAAGACATGAAGATATTAGTATGTGATGATGATAGAGAGATTGTAGAAGCGATTACCATTTATTTAGAGAAAGAGGGATATTCCGTTATAGCGGCATACAATGGAAAAGAAGCACTGGACACATTAAGAAGGGAACAGGTGCAGCTTATCATTTTAGATATTATGATGCCGGAAATGGATGGAATAGAGGCACTGTTTCGTTTAAGGGAGTGCAGCTCGATTCCGGTGATTCTTCTTTCTGCCAAATCGGAGGATGCTGATAAGATTAATGGATTAAATGTTGGTGCGGATGATTATATAACGAAGCCGTTTAATCCGTTGGAGCTGCTTGCAAGGGTGAAATCACAGCTTCGAAGGTACACACAGTTAGGAAGTATGCAGGAAAGTGATCGGGACAGTGTATTGACCAATGGGGGAATCACTCTGAATAAAGAAAGTATGGCAGTGACGGTAGATGGGGAAGTGAAAAAATTCACACCGACGGAATTTCGGATTTTGAAGTTGTTTATGGAGAATATTGGAATGGTATTTTCATCTGCACAGATTTACGAACGGATATGGGATGAAGATGCTTATGCGACCGATAATATTGTTTCGGTACATATCCGGAGAATCCGGGAGAAGATAGAGATCGATCCTAAGAATCCGGACTATATTAAGGTAATGTGGGGCGTTGGATACCGGATGGTGAAGAGAGACTAAAGGAAGGTGAACCAATGGAGAATAGGAGACAAAAGATATATGAATGGTATCTTACCCGAAAAGGGAGGGTGATAGGAAGTTTTTTATGTGTTCTCACATTCGCATTAATGACGGTGTCATTTGGACTGATCGCATATTCTGTGAGCCGGTTTGGTTCCTCTATTTTGACGGAACCGGATAAGAATTATTATCGCACGGAATATTATGAGAACGCTTTGAAGCAGGATATGAAGAATCTGTTGCAGGATGCAAAGAAGGCTTATTGGGATGTGGGTGCGGACAAATTTTCCATAGAGCGTGTGGATTCTTATGGATTAGTGCATGATTATGACATGCAATTAATCAGAGAAGCGTATGACAAAGAGGAGATACCGGAAACGCTTGATGAACTTAATATATATGAGAAATATGCAGGAACAGACAAGCGGTTAATGCCGGGCATGTTCTGTTATTATAATAAAGCGTATGCATTTATCCGGAGTTTGAGGAACAAAAATGCATACATTTATATAACCGGTGATACGATGCGGGAATTGATGATCCAAAGGGGATATGTGAACACGGACTATCGGATCTCTAACAAATTTTCGGAGGATGCGGTTTTTCTGTTTACGGATATCACACAGCCGGGTGCAGATCCGAAGAAGACCGCGACGTCTTCATCGGATGATGGATCATATTACAGTTATTCCATGGTTGTGCAGGGAGGAGAAAAAGGATCCGTTGCTACCTATTCTGCTAACCGGTATCCGGATCTTGATAAAGTAGGATATCTGGCATATGAACCTTCTACACAGACATTTTATTCGCCGTGGAATGATTATTTCAAATGTGAAGATGAATATGTATACCGGGTGGATGATCTGCTGGCAACCATTGCAAAAAACGGAGTGAGGATTGGCAATACCGACAGCATGTTATTTCCAATGCTATGGACAGAGTCGGTTACGGTAACGGACGCATTCAACGAGAGGGTTGAAAAACAGATCGCACGGGAAAAGGCACAGGCAGATCTGGACACGATGGATAAGAGTTTTCAATTTTATATCAAATATGGAAATACGCTTTGCAAAAATGTAGAAAAAAAGGAAGATATCGAAGCACTCAGAGAACATTATGAGATTATAGATGGAATGTCGGAGGGAACAGATAGCATTTATCATATTGCAAAACTCTTGAAGGATCAGGAGATGAAACAGTTGCTATCGGAACTTCCGTCAAAGGTTGAGATTGCAATTGGTGTTGGTTATGAAGGTACTACAAGTGCGGTAGGACGTGGAAAGGCATTATATACATTTTATCAGAGATATGAACTGGCGTTAGAAATTGGAATCTTATTCTTATTCCTGCTCTTGGTGACACAATTGGTCTATCTAAGCCGCACGGCAGGAAAGCGGAAAGGACAGTCGGTGTTTGGAAGATTGTCGGATCGCATACCAACAGAAATATGGATGCTGTTATGCATAATTATTCTTGGCATCATGGCATTTGACATCAAAGATGTTATAGCATATGTACTCGTCCAAGAGGAGCGGCAGTTGTATCAGGTAGCATTGATAACAGGAATGGGAGGTATTCTGTGTGGTACGTTGTTCCTGTTAGTTTGGTCAAGTATTATTGACCGGGTCAGAAATAAGAACTTATGGTCGGGATCCCTGATTTTTCAGTGGAGAAAAGGATTGCGGAAGCACGGTTGGCAGTTAAGCGGAGCGGATCGTTTATTCTGGGCAATGGTTCTTTATATTACCTGTAATGTAGGTCTTGTATTGATGTATTTCTTATATCGGGGACATAATGCAATTGTAGAATTGTTGATACTGATCTGTTTTTTGGCTGTTCAGGTGCTCGCGGGGATTGGCATGCAAAGGATTCTGCAGGACAGCAGGAAGTTGTTGCGTGGTATAGAAAAGATTAAGGATGGCGAGCTCGGTGAACCGGTTGTGGTCAATGAGCGTACGAGATTATTTCAGGAATTTGCAGACGGTGTGAATCATTTAAGTGATGGATTGCAGGCGGCAGTGGAGACGTCCCTGAAGGACGAGAGAATGAAAACAGAGCTGATCACGAATGTATCACATGATCTGAAGACACCGCTTACATCAATCATTAATTATATTAATTTATTAAAGGAACAAAAGATGCCGACACAGGAAGCGGAACATTACATAGAAGTGTTGGATCAGAAAACACAGCGTCTCCGGCATTTAACGGAAGATCTGGTGGAAGCGGCCAAGGCAACTTCCGGTAATGTGGAATTGGAAATGATGCCGCTTGCATTCGATGAATTGATGCGGCAGAGTATCGGTGAATTCGAAGACAAATACAGTAAAAAGAATCTGTCACTGCTTGCAACATATCCGGAGGAGCCAGTGACAATCTTAGCGGATGGAAGACGGTTGTTCCGGGTGATGGAAAATGTCCTGCAAAATGCATACAAATATTCATTGGAAGGAACGCGTGTCTATGCGGATCTGGTGTGTGATGGAAAGGTAGCAGCATTTACACTCAAAAATATATCGGCAGCCAAGTTGAATATCAGTCCGGAAGAATTGATGGAACGATTTACAAGGGGAGATGCCGCCAGAAGTTCCGAGGGGAGCGGGCTTGGTCTATCCATTGCGAAAGATCTGGTAAGATTACAGGGAGGAACGTTTGAGATTCAGTTAGACGGAGATCTGTTTAAGATCGTTATAACATTTCCGCAATATATCTCACAGGATACATAAATGACACAAGAGGAGCATATAATTATAACAATGTGTGGAATGGATTATGTCAATCATGTTATACCTATGAGGGATGAAAATATCCGGGAGAACAACGAGAGAAAAAGGGAGGCTTGTTTATGAAAATTGGATTAACACAGATGGATATTGTTTGGGAAAACAAGGCAAAAAATATGGTGACGGTGAAGAAACTGTTAGAGCAGGCACAGGCATCAGGAGTGGAATTGATCGTTTTTCCGGAAATGACACTCACCGGTTTCACAATGAATACCTCATTTGCAGGGGAGGAAATGTTATTTTCCGAGACGCTTCAATTTTTCAAGGATTGTTCCAGAAAATATGAAATGGCGATTGCATTTGGATTTGTCGAGGATTTTGGTGAGGAATACTATAACAAATTAATGATCGTATCCAAAGGAAGAATCCTCTATGATTATGATAAGATTCATCCATTCAGTTATGGAGAAGAGGGCAGACATTATATTGGTGGACATGAAGTAAAGACGGTAGATATTAATGAAGTTGCGGTTTCCGGGTTTGTATGTTATGATCTGCGGTTTCCGGAGATCTTCCAGGCTGTTGCGGATCAGACAGATGTCATTTTAGTTATCGCAAACTGGCCAAAAGAACGGATTGTTCATTGGGAAACGCTTCTTCGCGCCCGCGCAATTGAAAACCAGTGTTATATTGTTGGGGTAAATCGTATCGGCAGGGGAAATGGTCTGGAATATGTGGAAAGTTCCATGGCATTTGACCCGTTAGGAGAACGGCTTACCAAAGCACATAGCAAATCCGATCTTATGGTGATTAATGTAGATCCGGATATGGTTCATGAAGTCCGGCGACAATATCCATTTCGGGATGATCGTAAGCCGGATCTCTATGAAACTTTTTATAAGTAAAAAGATGAAAGCAATAAAAAAAGAGCCGTAAGGCTCTTTTTTATGAAAATTACTCTTCTGAAATTGCTCCTGTTGGGCATGTACCTGCACAAGATCCACAAGAGATGCATGAATCAGCATCGATCTCGAACTTGCCATCTCCTTCTGAGATTGCGCCTACTGGACAAGAACCAGCACAAGCGCCACATGCTACACAGCTATCGCCAATAACAAATGCCATGATAATATCCTCCTTTAATTAGTATACATTATAATTGCTTATTGGTAAAATACCTCATTAACCATATTGTAAAACAAGTTGCGTTAGATAGCAAGGCTTTTTTTCAATACAATATTTTATAAAGTTTGTTGTAAAATCAACGTGTCAGCCCGCTTTTGCAAGTCTTATTGAGCTGCTTTGGCAGCATCATCCTGGCGGCGTCTCTTTGCACCTTTTAAGATGATATCTCTTGCATAAATGGCATCCTGATTGGTCAATGGTTCCATTCCTTTTAATGGATAATCAATGCCAAGCTTCTCGTATTTGATCTCTCCCATATTATGATATGGAAGTACATCTAATGCTTTGAGATGCTTCAGACCGCCAATAAAGTATCCTAATTCATCTAAATAGTGGTCGATCAATGTAATATCCTTAACGATCACGTGGCGGATCCAGATATCAACGCCTTTTTCGTCAATGTATTTGGCAAAGTCTAAGATGTTATCATTTGGCTGTTTGCACAGTTTCATGTGTTCTTCCGGATTGATGTGTTTGATATCTAACATGATCAGGTCTGTTACTTTCATAAGACGATCAAACTTTGCAAGCAAAGCCGGATTGTCACGGTGGAAGGTTACACCGGAAGTATCAAGACAAGTGTGAATGCCTTTGGCTTTTGCTTTTTCGAATAATTCAGTCAGAAAATCGATCTGCATTAACGGTTCGCCACCGGTTGCAGTAATACCACCATTTTTGTAGAATTCTTTCATAGAATCAAACTGTGCTAACAGATCATCTGCTGTATGATCTTCGCCACCGGTTGGATCCCAGGTATCCGGGTTGTGACAGTAGGCGCAGCGCATTGGACAGCCCTTAAAGAAGACAACGTAGCGCATGCCCGGACCGTCTACGGTGCCGCAGGTTTCGATGGAATGAATGTGTCCGATCATATATACTTCTCCTTATAATATATTAAGAAAAAGGCAAGGGCGAAGATGCCCTTGCCTTCATTTGTAAACCATAATACATATCAGCCAGCTGCGGTTGCCGCTGCCCAATATGTATTCATATCAGCCAGCTGCGAAAATCCTGCGGATTTCCTCGCTGTTGGAGATTCCTCCAATGTCAATACTTCCAAATAAGAAGCTTAGTGTGCAAGCACCCACGCTTCTTACTGTCAGTATTGACGCTGATATGAATTGTTATACCATATTACATATGGTCGTGGAAAGTTCTTGAGATTACATCATTCTGCTGCTCTGGTGTCAACTTAACGAAGTTAACTGCGTATCCAGATACACGAATTGTTAACTGTGGGTAATTCTCCGGATGCTTCTGAGCATCTATTAATGTCTCACGATTTAATACGTTAACGTTAAGATGATATCCGCCTTCTGCCATATAACCATCTAACATATTTACTAAGTTATCTACCTGCTGAGTACTTGCCATTGTAATGTCCTCCTTTATAATTAATATTTGTGTAATTCTTCATCCATACCTTCCATCAAAGTGGGAACGCTGCAAGCGAGATCTCCCTTTGCACAGTCGGTACAGCCCATAGTCTGTGTGGTTTTGCCACCAGCTTCTACGGAATCGTCCACGGACACATTAATGTGTCCATGTCCGTTCGCAACCATGTTATCTAACATGGCAACTATATCATCAACTTGATTCATGTCGGCCATTATTATAACCTCCAATCACTAATTATTTGCTTAAGTCGATATCGATATCTCCTGCAAATACCTGATCCTCTTTACCAAGAGCACCTGGGATGATTGAGAATGTATTAGAAATACCATCCTGAGCATCCTTGAATGGGATCTTAGCTACAGAAGCCAAAGATGCTACAGCACCGTGAGTATCTCTCTTATGAAGTGGGTTAGCACCTGGAGCAAATGGTGCACCATGCTTACGTCCACAAGGAGTATCACCAGTGTTCTTACCATATGTTACGTTAGAAGTAATTGTAAGAATTGACTGTGTTGGGATACCATTTCTGTATACGTGATGCTTTCTGATCTTGTCCATAAATGTTGTAACGATAGAAGCAGCGATCTCATCAACACGATCATCGTTGTTACCATATTTAGGGAAGTCACCTTCTGTCTCGTAGCTTACTACGATACCCTGCTCGTTACGGATTGGCTTAACCTTAGCATACTTGATAGCTGATAATGAGTCAGCAACGATTGAAAGACCAGCAACACCAGTTGCGAAGTATCTCTTAACGTCTCTGTCATGTAAAGCCATCTGAATTCTCTCGTATGCATACTTATCATGCATATAGTGGATGATGTTAAGTGCATTAACATATACGGTAGCTAACCACTCCATCATATCATCGAACTTAGCCATTACATCATCATAGTCAAGTACGTCACCTACAACCGGACGATACTTAGGACCTACCTGAACGCCTGTACACTCATCAACACCACCGTTGATAGCGTAAAGTAAGCATTTTGCAAGGTTAGCACGTGCTCCGAAGAACTGCATCTCTTTACCGATAACCATTGAAGATACGCAACATGCGATACCATAATCATCACCGTGAATTGGTCTCATCATATCATCGTTCTCGTACTGGATTGAAGATGACTTGATAGACATCTTAGCACAGAACTTCTTCCATCCTTCTGGAAGTCTTGTTGACCAAAGTACTGTTAAGTTTGGTTCTGGAGCAGTACCTAAGTTGTTCAATGTGTTAAGGTAACGGAAGCTCATCTTAGAAACTAATGTACGTCCATCAACACCCATACCACCTAATGACTCTGTTACCCAAACCGGGTCACCAGCGAAGATCTGGTTGTACTCTGGTGTACGAGCAAACTTAACGCATCTTAACTTCATGATGAAGTGATCGATGAACTCCTGAATCTGCTCCTCTGTGAACTTACCAGCAGCTAAATCTCTCTCAGCGTAGCAGTCTAAGAATGTAGCTGTACGACCAAGTGACATTGCAGCACCGTTCTGCTCTTTAACAGCTCCTAAGTATCCGAAGTATGTCCACTGGATAGCTTCCTGTACGTTAGTAGCTGGCTTAGAAATATCGAAACCATAGAAAGAAGCCATCTCTGTTAACTCTTTCAATGCTTTGATCTGCTCTGCGATCTCTTCCTTGCCACGGATTACATCATCTGTGTAAACTGTACCGAAAGACTCTTTCTGAGCTTTCTTGTCTTCGATCAAGAAGTCTGTACCATAAAGAGCAACTCTTCTGTAGTCACCGATGATACGTCCACGTCCGTATGCATCCGGAAGACCTGTTACGATATGGTTCGTACGACATCTTCTGATCTCCTGATCGTAAACATCGAATACACCTTCGTTATGTGTCTTTCTGTGCTTAGAGAAGAAATCAACAACTTCAGGATCTACTTTGTATCCGTTGTCTTCACAAGCCTTCATAGCCATACGAAGTCCACCGTATACGTTCATACCTCTCTTGAAAGGCTTGTCTGTCTGGAAACCAACGATGGTCTCTTTGTCCTTATCAAGATATCCTGCACCGTGAGAAGTTAAAGTAGAAACAACCTTAGTATCCATATCAAGAACACCGCCTGCTTCTCTCTCCTTCTTAGTTAAGTCCATAACCTCTGCCCATAAATCTTTTGTGTTCTGAGTAGGTCCGCAAAGGAAAGAATCATCACCTTCATATGGTGTGTAGTTCTTCTGGATAAAGTCCCGAACATCTACAAATTTCTCCCAGTTACCGCCTGTGAAACCATTCCATTCTGATCTCATTTCAAAATGTCCTCCTTTAATATAATTTTTTGAAAATTCACCTTATAAATCGTTGGTGAAAATCTTATGACTCTATTATAGATTTATATTGTATACACGTCAACGAAAAAATGTTCCTTTTTTGTACTTTTTTCAATACAAAAAGGAACATTCGAAAAATGTTAAGTGTGTAAAAAATATAGGAAAAATAAGCATTTGCGGAAATGAAAAATTGTATACAATTTGAAAATGAGTGAATGTTGATTTACTTGAAAAACAACAGATGTTGTGGTGCATTTCCTCTATTATAATACATCTTGCGATAGGGAACGGCGGAAACTGCCGGTCACAGGGTGCGCAATATTTTCATAACGCCATCCTCGTCATTTGAAGCGGTCACATGTTTTGCAATTGCTTTTAAGTCGGGATGTGCATTTGCCATGGCATAACTTTCGCCACAGCTCTGTAATAAGGTGTAGTCATTCAGATAATCACCGAAAGCCATTGCGTGTTCAGATGGAATGCACAGCCGTTGCAGCAGTGCGGTAACGGCAGCACCTTTGCTGACAGAACGGTTAGAGATATCAATCCAGGAATCGCCGGATAAGATAGGGGTAATCCGCTCATTCAGGACCGGAAAATTGTGGTAGACGTTTTCTGCGTTGTGATCATCTACAAATATAGCAATCTTGGCAATGCAGTCTGTTCCGATCACAGCATCTAAGTCTGTGACAAATTGAAGACGCCCATAGTACATGTGCGCATTTTCTTCTATATAAGAGGATGCATGATACATGTATGCAGACTTCGCACCACAAAGGATCAGGGAAAGCCCATCCACACCAGACAACAGAGAAAGACATTCCCGGATGTCTTCGTTGGTCATGGCATTGCTGTAGATCATCTGATCCTGTTCAAACACATATCCCCCGTTATCGGAGATATAGATCAACTGATCTTTTACCGGTTCAAAAAGAGAAACCAGATTGTAATATTGCCGGCCGCTGGAGATAACCGTCTGAATAGAGGGGTGGTTGCGTACCCAATCTATAAAGTCGGCCGGAAGCTGTTTACTGCTGTTTAATAATGTGCCATCCATGTCTAAGGCAACCAGTTGAATTGATGAATGCATAATAAAATCCTCCGCATGTGATGTAATCCCATATAGCATAAAGGTTATGATGCTTTTCCTTTATGAAAATCAGAAATATTCTAACACACTTTCTCTTGAAATCACAGACAAAAACAGATAAAATAGAGTTATTCATCATGTTGAATTTAAAGGAGGGTTATTATGACATTTGAACATCAGGCAATGAAGGTATATTCCCAGTATAACAATAGTGTAAGCATTAAAGTTGTACCGGGACATTTTGCGACAAACCATTCGCATATTACACATTATATTGATATGACAACGTTAAAGTCCCGTCAGAGTATGGCACGTGCAGCAGCCAAGTCAATCGCAGGAGAATATGTAGGAACCACGATCGTGGATACCATCGTATGTATGGATGGAACGGAAGTGATCGGCGGTTACCTTGCAGAGGAATTAACCAATTCCGGTATCATGTCAATGAACCAGCATAAGGCAATGTATGTGGTAACACCGGAGTTCAATTCCGCAGGACAGATGATCTTCCGAGATAACATCCAGCCAATGATCAAGGGCAGACATGTCTTATTCTTATTGGCATCTGCAACAACCGGACGTACGATCGAGAGAAGTTTAGAGTGTATATCTTACTACGGAGGAATCGTAGCAGGTATCTCTGCCATCTTCTCTGCGAACGAAGTGATCGCAGGGCAGCCGGTACATACATTATTTAAGGCATCCGATATTCCGGAGTATAAGACATATCCACACAATCAATGTCCGTATTGTCAGGCAGGTAAGCGGATCGAAGCAATCGTTAACAGTTACGGATATTCCAAGTTATAAAATGAATTATCCTTTACCTTGACAGAAAGGATATCCCATTCTATAATCAATAACAGTTGTATAGTTATGTGCGAAGAAGAGAAGAGTACATCTGGGAACACTTTGACAGAGAACCTGGTAAGCTGAGAGCAGGGAAAGAAGGAACAGATGGAAGATGGTCTTGGAGCATTCTTTGTGAGACATATGTTTAGCAGAGAACGGGAACACCCGTTACAGTGTAGACTGGTAATAGCCAGTTGGTAAGGTCAGCATAGTGATATGCAGATGAATTAAAGTGGTACCGTGAGAGAATAGCTCGCCTTTAAGTTTTTATTTAAAGGTGGGCTTGTTTTTTTAGCACATAATATCATAATATAAATATTTTTTAGGAGGGTAACAGACATGGCAAAGAAACCATACTACATTACGACTGCCATTGCCTACACATCAGGCAAACCACACATTGGGAATACTTACGAGATTGTACTTGCAGACAGTATTGCAAGATACAAGAGATTCGTAGGATATGATGTTCGTTTTCAGACAGGAACCGACGAACATGGACAGAAGATTGAGTTAAAGGCTGAGGAAGCCGGAGTTACACCGAAGGAGTTTGTAGACCAGACAGCAGGTGAGATCAAGAGAATCTGGGATCTGATGAACACTTCTTATGATAAGTTCATCCGTACAACCGATGAGGATCATGAGAAGCAGGTACAGAAGATCTTCAAGAAGTTATACGATCAGGGAGATATCTACAAGGGTGAGTACGAAGGTATGTATTGTACACCGTGTGAGTCATTCTTTACCGAATCACAGTTAGTAGATGGTAAATGTCCGGATTGTGGACGGGAGGTACAGCCGGCGAAGGAAGAGGCATATTTCTTCAAGATGAGCAAATATCAGGGTAAGCTGATCGATTATATCAACACCCATCCGGAGTTCATTCAGCCGGAGTCCCGTAAGAATGAGATGATGAACAACTTCCTGTTGCCGGGACTTCAGGATCTGTGCGTATCCCGTACTTCATTTAAGTGGGGTATTCCGGTAGACTTTGATCCTAAACATGTCATTTATGTATGGATCGATGCACTTACCAACTATATTACCGGACTTGGATATGACTTAGATGGTCACAGTGATAAGATGTTTGAGAAATACTGGCCATGTGATCTGCATTTGATCGGTAAGGACATTCTCCGTTTTCATACCATTTACTGGCCGATCATGCTGATGGCATTAGGACTTCCGCTTCCAAAGCAGGTATTCGGTCATCCATGGCTGATCCAGAGTGATGGTAAGATGAGTAAGTCAAAAGGTAACGTGATCTATGCAGATGATCTGGTGGATATGTTTGGTGTGGATGCGGTTCGTTACTTTGTATTACATGAGATGCCGTTTGAAAATGATGGTGTCATTTCATGGGAATTGTTAGTAGAACGTCTGAATTCCGATCTTGCCAATACACTTGGTAATCTGGTAAACCGTACAATCTCTATGTCTAACAAGTATTTTGACGGTGAGGTAACGAATAAGAAGGTGGCAGAGCCGGTAGATCAGGAGTTGATCGATTATGCATTGGATACGAGAATCCGTGTATCAAATGCAATGGATAAGCTGCGTGTGGCAGATGCCATGACCGAGATCTTCAATCTCTTTAAGAGATGTAACAAATATATTGATGAGACGATGCCTTGGGCACTTGCAAAGGAAGAGGACAAGAAGGATCGTCTGGCAACTGTGCTTTACAATCTGGTAGAGAGCATCATTATCGGTGCAACCCTGTTAGAGCCATATATGCCGGAGACTTCTGAGAAGATCCTTGCACAGTTAAATGCACCAAAGCGTAAAGTAAATGATCTGGTTCGTTTCGGTGGATACAAGTCAGGTACAAAGGTAACCGATAAGCCGGAGATCTTATTTGCCAGATTAGACATTGACGAGGTATTGGAGAAGGTAGCTGCATTGCTGCCGGCACCGGAACCGGAACCGAAGGATGACAATCCGGGCATTGATTTAGAGGAGAAGAAGCCGGAGATCACGATTGATGAGTTCGATAAGATCCAGCTTCAGATCGGACAGGTTATCGCCTGCGAGGAAGTGAAGAAGTCTAAGAAGTTACTTTGTTCACAGGTTAAGATCGGCAGTGAGGTAAGACAGATTGTATCCGGTATCAAGGCGCATTATTCGCCGGAGGATATGGTTGGTAAGAAGGTTGTTGTTGTAACAAACTTAAAGCCTGCAAAGCTTGCCGGTATTGAATCACAGGGAATGATTCTTTGCGCAGAGGATGCAGAAGGTAATCTTGCACTTGTGACAGCCGAGAAGGATATGCCACATGGAGCAGAGATCCGTTAGGATATGTAATGGAATAGTATGAATATACCCCGGTATAGCAATATGGATGGTTTGTTGTACCGGGGTTGTTTTGAAAAATGGAGGAAGTGGGGTAAAGGTATGAGAAGATTTTTATATGGTGTATTGGTAATACTGCTATGTGTCGTAGTATTGAGTGGGCAGCCGGCACAGGCAAAGACTCGGTTAAACAAGACAAAGCTTACGATATCAGTCGGGCAGAAGGTTACCCTGAAAGTAAAGGGAAGCCGGAAGAAAGCGAAGTGGTCAAGAAGTAATAAGAAGGTTGCAACAGTCAGCCGAAAAGGAAAAGTACGGGCAAAAAAGGCTGGAAAAACGACGATTACGGCGAAGGTTGGAAAGAAGAAATATCGTTGCAAGATTACTGTAATCAGTATTAAGATACCGAACGATGGGGAATTGATAGAAAAGCCAAGCGAGGATACGAAGAAACAGGATGCAGGAGAATACTCTTTAGATCAGGTACATACCGGAGAAGGAACTTTCTACGACAGAGTATCCGGTGGTGCAGCCAACATTGATTATATGGAAAATACATATTATACAGCGGCAATGAACAATGAGGATTATATGAATGGGTTAGCAGGTGCCTATATTGAGATTACGGATAAGGACGGGGATAAGATCAATGTTGTAATCACAGATCGCCTGCCGGAAGGAAAGAAGGGAGATATTGATCTGACGAGAAAGACTTTTCAGCAGATTGAACCACTTGTGACCGGGAGAATGAAGATCACATGGAAGATCGTTCCGCTTCCGACAACGGAGCCGATTCAGTATGTGTTCAAACCGACAAGTTCCCAGTATTGGGCGGAAGTGCAGGTACGTAATCACCGGTATCCGATCAGGAAATTAGAATATTTTGATACAGCGAAGAACGCATATGTGGAGCTGCCACGACAGGAATACAATTATTTTACGGCGGCATCAGGAATGGGAGCAGGACCATTTACATTTCGGGTGACAGACTTCTATGGGCATGTACTGATCGATACCGGAATCTCAATGAATACGACAGGAACACCGGTAAATGGGGCAGCGAACTTTCCATACTGATAGCAGCAATCATGAGAGGTGAATTGATATAACAGGAATTGTGATATGTTATATTGATTCGCCTCAATCTGGTAATGGGATATTTTAATAATGGGAGATAGAAGAAATGAATAAGAAATTATGGACGATCTTATTTCTGATCATGAGTTGGTGTGGCTGTCTTGTGG
>HF987869.1:0-12997 GCA_000431135.1 Clostridium sp. CAG:590 | reverse complement strand
TGTCTTGTGGGGTGTTCTGTGGATGAGGGTGTGACAACACAGGAAAGCATAACCATAACAACAATGGCAGATGAAAACAGCGAAGTACAGGATAACGGTAATGTGCGGGAAAATGCCGCTGCCGGGCTTGAGACGGATGAACAGATAGGAAATTACGGAAGCGCTGATGAGAATTCGTTGGAAGCCGGTGATGCATTAGAGGTACATTATATTGATGTCGGACAGGGAGATTCCATTCTTATCCGGCAGGGAGAGCAGAGCATGCTGATCGATGCGGGCAATAATAACAAAGGAACGACGGTGTGGTCGTATCTGCTGCATCAGAATGTGGATCATTTAACGTATGCGATTGGAACGCATCCGGACGCAGATCACATTGGCGGAATGGATGTCGTTCTTTATAAGATCGATTGTGATACGGTAATGCTTCCGGCATGTGCAAGTGACACAAGGACGTATGAGGAACTGATTCAGACGATCGGGCAGCGGGGACAGAAAGTGGTTACCCCAAAACAAGGACAGGTATATACGCTTGGCAAGGCATCCTTTCAGATTCTGACGGATACCGATAAGGATTATGGAGATAATACGAATGACTATTCGCTTGCGTTCCGGCTGACATTTGGCGATAACTCCTTTTTATTTACCGGAGATGCGGAAAAGGCAGCAGAACAGGATATGTTGGTGAGTGGATTAACGGTACAATCAGATGTCTTTAAGGCGGCACATCATGGTGCGGATACGGCCAATACAGAAGATTTTTTGACGGCGGTTCATCCGACATACTGTGTGATCAGTTGTGGGGAAGGCAATTCCTATGGGCATCCGAGAGCGGGTGTGTTGAATCAATTGCGGGCAATGGGAGTCAAGGTGTTCCGTACCGATGAACAGGGTACGATCGTGGCAACATCAGATGGCAGTACGATCACATGGAATGCAAGTCCTTCCGAGAGCTGGCAGGCGGGTGAGCCAACGGGAAGTGCCAAAGGCAGCCGACCTGAAGGGACAGGTTCGGTTGATACGGATAATGTAGATAACAATGGTGTGGCAACGGATACATCAGATGGCAGTGCAGAACAGGGTGATTATATTTTGAATGCAAATACGAAGAAATTCCATCGCCCAACGTGTGCCAGTGTGAAACGGATGTCCAATGCCAATAAGATTGTGTCTACGGAGTCGAGAGAATCATTGATTGAGCAGGGGTATGAGCCGTGTAAGAATTGTAATCCGTAAGAGGATTAATGAGAATAATATGCAGAGGGACACTTGTAAAGTAGTTGACACGATTCTCCTAAAAAAGTAAAATATTTTTGGCAAACGCTTAACAAATGTAAGCGTGAATAAGCAAGGAGGAAATAAAATGAGAATTGGAATATTAGGATATGGTAATTTAGGACGTGGTGTGGAATGTGCGATCAAGCAGAATCCAGATATGGAATTGGCAGCGGTATTTACAAGACGTGCACCGGAGAGTGTATCCATCTTAACAAAGGATGCCAAGGTATGTTCCGTTGCAGATGTAGAACAGTGGAAGGACAAGATTGATGTCATGATCCTCTGTGGTGGCAGCGCAACCGATCTGCCGGAGCAGACACCGAAGTATGCAGAGCTATTCAATGTGGTAGATAGCTTTGATACCCACGCAAGAATTCCGGAGCATTTTGAGAATGTGGATGCAGCGGCAAAGAAGAATGGTCATGTTGGAATCATTTCTGTTGGCTGGGATCCGGGTATGTTCTCCTTAAATCGTCTGTATGCAAACTGTATTCTTCCGGAAGGCAAAGATTATACATTCTGGGGAAAAGGTGTCAGCCAGGGACATTCGGATGCAATTCGTCGTGTAGAGGGTGTCAAGGATGGTAAGCAGTACACGATTCCGGTTGAGTCAGCATTAGAGGCAGTAAGAAATGGAGAGAATCCGGAGCTTACAACCAGACAGAAGCACACCAGAGAATGTTTTGTTGTTTTAGAAGAGGGTGCAGATGCGGCTAAAGTAGAAGAGACTATTAAGAATATGCCGAACTATTTTGCTGATTATGATACAACAGTACACTTTATCAGTGAAGGGGAATTGAAGGCAAATCACAGCGGAATCCCACATGGTGGATTTGTGATCCGTTCCGGTCAGACTGGCTGGGAGCAGGAGAACAAGCATGTGATCGAGTATAGCCTGAAGTTAGATTCCAATCCGGAATTTACAGCCTGTGTGATCGTTGCTTATGCAAGAGCAGCTTATCGCTTACAGCAGGAAGGACAGACCGGATGTAAGACGGTATTTGATATTGCACCGGCTTATCTCAGCGCGAAGGATGGAGCAGAACTTCGGAAGAATCTGTTGTAATAGAATATATTTGTTCAGAAAAGATGTCATATATGTAGATGAGTATACCGATCCCCCAAAGCTAGACTTGAAAATCTAACGATGGGAGATCGGGTTTTTTTATGCGGAAAGTTCCGTTTGGGCGTGCGGGAATAAAAAGTTATATTTTGTTTTGTATAGAATAATGTAAAATATTACATTGATTCCTATGAAAAAATGTAATATAATACATTAAAATACACGAATAAAATGTATAATATAATTAGGAAAGGAGTTGATCATCATAATGAAACGTAAAATAACAGTGAAATTGCAGGAATGGAAGGAACAGACGCAGGGAAGACTTCCACTACTCATTTATGGTGCAAGACAAGTCGGGAAGACATACGAGATGCAGGAATTTGGTTCAACATCTTATAAGAATATGGTGTATGTGAATTTTGAGATAGATGAGCGGATAGGTAATTACTTTGAAGCAGATATCCATGCAGATTCTATCATATCAATTTTGGAAAAATATTATCAGACAAACATTATTCCGGGAGACACGCTTGTTATTTTTGATGAGATTCAAATGTGTGAGAGAGCCTTAACATCTTTAAAATATTTTGCGGAAGAAGCACCGGAATATCATATTATGGCAGCAGGAAGCTTGTTGGGTGTTGCCTTGAACCATGAAAAGTATTCGTTTCCCGTTGGAAAAGTACAAATGTTGACTATGTATCCAATGGATTTGGAAGAGGTGTTGTGGGCAAAGGGAAAGCAATTACTTTCTGATACGATTCGTGAACATTATGAGAGTGACACTCCGTTGGATTCTATACTTCATGAGGAAGCACTACAAGAATTTTATCATTATTGTATAGTGGGTGGAATGCCGGCCGCAGTGAAAGCAGATATTGCGGTTAATAGTATAATGAATGAGACAGAGATTCGATCTATGCTTCTCAATTCATATATTGCAGATATGACGAAGTATGCGGATAAGACAAGTACAATTCGAATATATGAAGCATATGATTCACTTCCGGTTCAGTTGGCAAGGGATTCAAAGAAGTTTCAATACAAATTGATCAGATCAGGAGCAAGAGCATCCCAATATGGAGATGCCATTGACTGGTTGATTCGAGCAGGAATTGTGAATAAATGTATGAAATGTACCCAGGGATTTTATCCGATCATGGCATATCAGGATATTAGTGCATTTAAATTGTATTATAGTGACATGGGTATTATGTCTGCAAAGCTGGGTATGACATTAGAAGCATTGAGCGGTAGAGAGACGGATCATTTCCGGGGTATATTAACGAAAAATTATGTATCTACAGCATTAAAAAGTAATGGATATGACTTATATTATTGGGAATCGGATAATACGGCAGAGGTGGATTTTCTCATACAAAAAGATAGTCATGTCATCCCGATTGAATGTAAAGCAGGAAATCATGTGAAAGCCAAGAGTTTGATGGTTTATAAGGAAAAATATGAACCGGTTTACGCTATTCGTATATCGGCAAGGAATTTCGGATTAGTAAATGGAATCAAATCAGTACCATTATATAGTGTGTTCTGTATTTAAAGCTGGTAAAGCAGATTGCAGACGAAGTCTGGGGATGATAGAAATAGATAGACTGGAATTAAGAAAACAGCGCGACGATCCGTTTGGGTTGCCGTGCTGTTTTTCATATCTGCAATAAGGGCAGATCTTTGTGGTCTTTACTTCTACTTCCGGCTTCTTGCCAAATGACATTGCCTTATTGAGAAAAAACTTTAGAAGTGGAAAGTATCTTTCAGTCCTACCCACAACTGGTCTTTGTCGCTTAAGTTAAGTGCGGTTCCGTCGGCTAAATGATATCCCTCGCCGGAAGCAGTTCCTTTGTACTCGCCCTCAAGCTGTGGCCATTCGACACCGATCTCCGGATCGTTCCATGCAAGACCGCCCTCGTCACCCGGATGGTAGAAGTCTGTACACTTATAGCAGAATTCGGCGATATCGCTTAATACCAAAAAACCATGTGCAAAGCCTTCCGGAATGTAGAACTGTTTTTTATTCTCTTCGGTTAATTCAACACCGAACCATTTACCGTAGGTTTCTGAGTTGCTTCTAAGATCAACCGCTACATCAAATACGGAACCCTTTACGACACGCACCAACTTGCCCTGTGGGAATTCCTTCTGAAAATGAAGACCACGCAATACACCTTTTGTAGAGCAGGACTGGTTATCCTGTACGAATTCCATTGTCAGTCCGGCTTCTTCCATATCGTTCTTATTATAAGTCTCCATGAAATATCCTCTGGCATCTCCATGCACAGCAGGAGTGATTACGCATAATCCTTCAATGCCACCTGCATTTTTCTCAACTTTAATCTGTCCCATGATACCTATCTCCTTTAAAAATCAATCTCTTTCAAATAACGGCTTAACGCATCCTGCCAGGTCGGTAATGGTGTGAAGCCCTGTTCTGCTAACTTGCTCTTGTCAAGACGGCTGTTGAATGGTCTTGCTGCCTTGGATACCCCGTACTCTTCGGTTGTCACAGGAAGCACCTTCAGGCGGTCTTCGCTGTATTCGGTATGTCCAAGTTCCACTGCCTGGCGGAAGATCTCCTTTGTAAAATCATACCAGCTGATGTATCCACCTTCATTGGTTGCATGATAGAAACCATATTTGTCTGTCTGAATCATATCTACCAGCAGTCTTGCCAGATCGTAAGTATAAGTCGGAGTACCGATCTGATCATTGACTACCTTTAATTCATCATGATTCTTACCAACATTGAGCATTGTCTTGATAAAATTCTTACCGTTTGTACCAAATACCCATGCGATACGGACAATGAAAAACTTGTCCAGGCGGCTTGTGACGGCCTGTTCGCCGGCAAGCTTGGTACTGCCATAGACATTGAGTGGTGCGTAGTCGGTGCAGTCCGGTTTCCAAGGTTCCGTACCCTGACCATTGAATACATAGTCGGTTGAAATGTACATCATAGGAATCTTCAATTCACTGCATACGTTTGCAACGTTCTTCGTACCGCCAAAGTTAATGCCGCGCACTTTGTATCGATTGTCTTCGTCCTCGGCGGCATCAACAGCGGTCCATGCTGCACAGTGAATAATGGCATCCGGCTGTTCAAAAATGATACGAGCCTGTACCGCTTCGGCATCCGTCAGATCGATCGGAATATAGCGCATTGTTGTAACGGCTGTTCCATCATTGGCACCACTGTAAGTATCCGCGATGTCGCTGCCGATACCTTCTATACCGCGTTTTGCTAATTCGTTCATTACGTCGTGGCCTAACTGGCCGGCAACGCCGGTTACTAAAACTTTCATAATCTATCTATCTCCATACATTTTTTCGTAATAATTCTGGTACTCGCCGGAAATGATCGTCTCCCACCATTCCTTGTTGTCAAGATACCACTGGATCGTCTTCTTGATACCGTCTGCAAATTTGGTCTCCGGTAACCAGCCGAGTTCATTGTGGATCTTCGTTGGATCGATCGCATAACGCATATCATGACCTTTTCTGTCGGAAACGTATGTGATGAGGCTTTCCGGTTTGCCAAGCTCTTTACAAATGATCTTAACGATGTCAATGTTCTTCATCTCGTTGTGACCACCGATATTATATACTTCCCCAACGCGTCCTTTGTGGATGATCAGGTCGATTGCTTTACAATGATCTTCTACATATAACCAGTCACGCACATTTTCACCCTTACCGTATACCGGAAGAGGCTTGTCATTTAATGCATTTGCGATCATAAGTGGAATCAGCTTCTCCGGGAAATGATATGGACCGTAGTTGTTAGAACAACGGCTGATCGTTACAGGCAAACCATAAGTTCTGTGGTAAGCGAGAACTAATAAGTCGGCGCCGGCTTTTGATGAGCTGTAAGGGCTGCTTGTGTGGATCGGAGTCTCCTCTGTAAAGAAAAGATCTGGTCTGTCAAGTGGAAGATCGCCATATACCTCATCGGTAGATACCTGATGATAACGGGTAATGCCGTATTTTCTACATGCATCCATGAGTACAGCAGTTCCCTTGATGTTTGTATCAAGGAATACTTCCGGATTCTCGATGGAACGGTCAACGTGGCTCTCTGCTGCAAAGTTGACAACGATGTCCGGGTGCTCTTCTTCGAATAATTTGTAAACTGCTTCACGGTCTGTGATGCTTTCTTTTACAAAACGGAAATTCGGATTGTCCATAACCGGTGCAAGTGTGGAAAGGTTACCTGCGTAGGTTAAACAGTCTAAGCAAACGATCCGATAGTCAGGATACTTGTCTAACATGTGAAAAATAAAGTTACTTCCGATAAATCCGGCTCCGCCGGTTACAATAATTGTCATAATATAATCTCCTTTTCAATTAAAAATTAGTGTAATACGTCTAAATATTTGCCATCTAATACATCTTTCAGATACTGTCCGTACTGATTCTTCTTCAATAATTCATATACTTCTAACACATCCTCTTTGGTGATCCATCCGTTCAGGTATGCGATCTCTTCAAGGCATGCAATCTTACGGTGCTGATGGCTCTCCATGGTCTTAACGAAGTTCGTTGCTTCTACAAGACTTTCGTGTGTTCCGGTGTCTAACCAGGTGAATCCCTGACCGAGCAGCTCCACATTCAGGTTTCCCTTTTCAAGATAAATGCGGTTCAGATCCGTGATCTCTAATTCACCACGGGCACTTGGCTTCAGATTTCTGGCATATTCTACAACCTTATTGTCATAGAAATAAAGTCCGGTTACGCAGTAGTTGCTCTTTGGATGTTCCGGTTTCTCCTCAATGGAGATTGCCTTACCTTCGGAATCAAACTCTACAATACCAAAACGCTCCGGATCATCGACATAATAACCGAATACTGTTGCGCCCTTGCCGCTTTCCGCATTCTCTACTGCTGCTTTCAAACGTTTCTTCAGACCATGTCCGGCAAAAATGTTATCGCCCAATACCATTGCAACCGTGTCGTTGCCAATGAATTCTTCTCCGATAACAAATGCCTGAGCAAGTCCGTCCGGGCTTGGCTGAACGGCATAAGATAAGGAAACACCGAATTGATGTCCATCGCCGAGAAGCTCCTTGAAACGTGGTGTATCCTGTGGAGTAGAAATGATCAATATATCACGAATGCCGGCATTCATTAAGACAGACATCGGATAATAGATCATCGGTTTGTCATAGATTGGTAATAATTGCTTCGAAGTTACCATGGTCAGTGGATAAAGGCGTGTGCCGGATCCACCTGCTAAAATAATACCTTTCATAATAATACCTCCATATTATAGATTGTATGTTGAAAAATTATGTCGTTATCTAAGGGATAACTGCATTATATAGGGTGACGCAACGTAACCTGCAAGAGGTAAATTTATATTTGTTGTCAAATAATTATGTCTAAACTTTGAAAATTTTGTGAAGATTTGCTTGTATATATTTAGTCATTGTGCTAAAATTACCACTGTATATATATATAATTTTCCTAAAACAAAAGGAAGAGAGAAGGAGGAAGATAATTTATGAAGAAATTTGGACAAGCAGTGAAAACTGTAGCGGCTGCTATGGTATTCTGTTTTGTTGGTATGCTGAGTATTTCTGCAAATGCAGCATATTACCAAAAAGGTGTTACATATGTAGATCCACAAACCAACTCAAAAGGACAGTATTATTCTGTCTTGAAGCAACGTATGGCAACATACAGTGACATGACTCTTCATGTTGTATACCCAAAGGGAGAGGCATTAAGTGTATCAACAAGTAAGAAGGCATTGAGTGCAGCAATTGTATCTCAGGATCTGGAAAATCCAGGTTCGGATTCCGTGAAAATGTACGTTGCAGGACCGAATGTACCGGGTTATAACGTGAAAGAGACAGGTGCATATTATGTACCAAAAAATGCTGGTAATTATGATGATGATGATGATTTCTGGCTTATGAAAAAAGATGAGACAGGTAATTACTATATTGAGAAATTCTTTACCGGAAGTCCTTATAAGAAGATCTATCGTACACCGACCTATGTAACACAGGAGATAGAGGATGCATATACGGTTGAGGAAACATATACAAAGTATGATGGAACTACAGGAACACGTACAAAAACATATAATTTGTATAATGATGGACGTGGAAAGGGCTGGTATTATGAAAAGAATTGGGCAGCCGGACAGAATAATTACCAAAAGGTAGATGCAAGTGATTACGAGTATTCAAAGGCCGATATTCAGTTAGATTCCACAAAGAAGGGAAATTATTCCGTTAAGATCAAGGTTGGAAGCAAGACAACAACAGTTAAGGTGTATGTAACAGACAATACAACTCCGGTTTCTCAGATGAAATTAGGAAAGTCTGTTTTGCAGAAGGTAAGCAGAAAAGCAAGCAGCAAATCGATTACAGAGGCTGAACAGAGTAATTTCTATGTAAGCAGTAAAGTGAAATCCGGAAAGTTAAAGCTTTCTGCTACCAAAGGCTACAAGATTACAGGTATGGTAGTTGCATATGTGAATAAGGATGGCAAGGCTGTCTATAAGAAAGTGAAGAACGGCAAGAAGATTACATTGTCTCAGGCATTAGCATATAGAAGTACTTCTACAAGGGGATATTATAATAAGGATTCTAAGAAACGTACACAGATTTTTGTATCTTACAAAGATTCTTATACCGGATACAGTGTGACATATGCACCGGTTAAAAAGGGTGGATTAAGCAAGATCAAGAGAACAATTAAGTTCACCGGTGATTCTACGAAATACGTTGACTATTTAACATATGGCAGTGACGATTCTACCAATATTTATGCATATTAATCTGTATAGGAAAGGAGTAAGGATATGAATATGTTTAAGAAATTCAAGAACTCAGTTCTTGTAGCGGCAACAATGTTTGTACTTGGTGCAGTGGCATTTTCCGGAATCTCCGTAGATGCGGCTACCATTACAAAGAAACAGACTGTTGCAATTGGAGATACCACATATGTAAACACCGTCTCTAATTTCAAGATTAACGGAAAGTCATATAAGAAATATAAGAAAAAGATAAAGGTTGTTCAGACTTATAATGATCCAAGCTATTGGACTAATGAGGGAACAAAGACGAACTATATTGATAATGAATTTATCAGCGATACGGAAAAATACAAGCAGAGTCAGGAAAATGACAAATATATCAGCGCACAAAGCTATGATATCAAATTCCTAAAAGCAGGAACCTATACAATCTCTTATGATGAATATTCAGAAGGAGATTCAAAGACCGTTGATAATGCGGATAACGTTTCCTCTACAACGACAAGTGAGTTGATTAAGACAACTTATAAGTTTACCTATAAAGTTGTTCCAACTACAAATCCGTTGAAGGTATTTGCATTAGGTAAGACAAAGTATACATATACCACAAAGAACAGCGGTAACAAAGTCAACACCAAGACAGTTATTAAGAACAAGTTCTTAAAAGGCAACAGTGGTAAGCTTTCTATGAAGGCTAGCAGCAAGAACTATGCTGTTACAAGTGCATTTGTTGTATCTTATGATGCACAGGGTAAGGTTGTTGTTACTGCATCCGGCAATGGCAAGAAAGTAAACTATGGTAAATACAAGAAACAGGGTCAGAGCGTATATGCAAAGACCAAAGTGGATGCAAATGGTAACGTAATCTATAAGAAAGACGCAGCAGGTAAGGATACATATGATGTAGATTATGATGTTGTAACAACCGGCAAGTATGCGTCTAAGTATAAACCAACTACAGTTTATTATGGATACAGAGACAAATTTACCGGAGCTTCTGTAACCTTTTCTGTTTACAACAAGACTGTATATGTTCGAGAAAAAGATGACAAGAATCAGGCTTATTATGTGAAAGATGCAGAAGGCAAACCCGTTAAGGACGCAGATGGTCGTTTGCAGTATGCAACCAAAGCTGTTACTGCAACCGTTATTAAAAAGGTTTATAAGGAAAGAGGCAAATTAGACAGTGCTTATAACACCTATGATGTTGTTAGTGAATGTGTAGTTCTTCCGGGACAGGATGATTTATATGAAAGCGAGACATACTATTTAGATGAGAAATCTGCTAAACGTGCTGAGAATAGAATGTATAGTGGTAATTGGGCTGTTGTGTCAAAAGCAGGTATTGCAAAATATCAGTATATAACAATGGCTAATGGTTGTATTGAGAAATATGATAATCCGGTATATTACAGAAGATTGTATAATGCGAAATATGCAGGTTCATGGCAGCCGGTGGATATTAACGATAATTATAGCCATGACTCTAGTGCTTCAGACTTTACAATTGATCCGGCAACAGGAAACAAAACTGTAACAGCTAAGTACCGTTGGGTAGAGTCAACAGATAATCAGGGTAAGAGAACAGAGATTGTTGATCTGCATAAGGTTTCTTTATCTAGCGGATGCTATGATGTTTATAATCTTTACAAGAAATAATTCATTGATTCTCGATTAGAGATAGGATGACTCCCCCGGTGGTGATCAGTATAAGATCATCATCGGGGGATTTTTGTTATTTATCACACACAAATATTCCGGCATTTTTTGTAATGGAAAAGCCTTTGCCTTTTTGGGTTTTCTTTGTTACAAATGCGTGAAAGTCCTTGTATCGGTCTAAGATATATTGGTTTTGGTTGCCATGGCAGGACAGGATATACTCAATCAAAGGTTCTGCTTCAGTAACCAATAAACCATCTTCATAAATGTGCATTTGAATATGTGAGAAATAAGGTGCAAGCAGCGAAGCACCATTTTCCAGACCAAAGCGTTCATAGAGTTTGTCGGCAGATAATGTAATCTGCGGGTTGAATTTCTGCACCAGATCGGTGATCTCCTGCATGTGGGAGGCTCCATATGTGCTGCAAATAAATTGACCACCCGGTTTCAACACGCGCCGAATCTCATCTAATACCATAGGCAGGTCCTTACAATAGAAGAGAACATGGTTTGCAATGATCCGGTCAAATGTATTGTTTTCGTAAGGAATGGTATGACAATCAAAAGCATTGAACCGGAAACGTGCAGAGGTTGTAACAGTTACGTTCTGCTCCAGAGAAGATATCTCACGCCGTGTGTCACGGAGCATACCTTCTGAAATATCATTTAAAATGATAGAACAATGTTGTGGTATCTTTGAAAAATTCTCCTTCCACAGGGCACCATTGCCGCACCCCAATTCTAAAATGTGCATGGAATCGGTTATATGGCACTGTTCGTAGATCCACGGAAACCATCCCTGCTTATTGATCGTATAAAGTTTGTGCAGACGGATTCTGGCGGATATATTGGTTGCGTTCTGATATTGGGCTTTCAGTGTATTTTCCATACCGGTCAGATGGATCAGATTAAGCATCTGACTCCAATTAATCTCCTGATTGTTATCAATGGCATCGGTAGTGTCTTCGATTGCTCTGGCAACCAACTGCATTTGTTCAATGCGGTCTTTGACAAGTTTGAGCTGCAAATTCAAGGAATTGCGCAACATATGGTAGTCCGGATCGCCAATCGTCATATCGCGGATGTCATCCAAGGAAAATCCCAGATATTTTAATAGAAGAATCTGCTGCAAACGGGCAAAATCCTCGTCGGTGTAGAATCGGGCACCGGAATCATTCACATAGGATGGTTTTAATATATTCTGTTTGTCGTAGTAGCGTATCGTCCGGACGGTGATGTGCGCCATCTTGGCAAATTCACCGGATGTATAATAGCCTGGAAGTTTCATATTGGTATTCCTCACATAATGGTAAATAAAAGCTGCGTTAAAATCATTTTGTTAGCTTAAGGTATAGTATAGCATGAAATAGATTGAATTTATAGAAAGAATATGATGAAAGAGAGGTACAAAGTATGTGAAGAATCTGAATAGCATATTGTATGATATATTAAGGTATTGTAGAATACAAAAGGTTATGCTATAATGCCATTGATTTTATAAAACGATTCTAAGTTCTGTCGCATATGCCGACAGCTAAGAGGGAAACAGGTGTGAGTCCTGTACAGTCGTGCTACTGTAAATGTGTAGTTTTACTCCATATCCATTGCAGAATTGTGAGAAGGCGGAGGCAAGACGTTACTGCATAAGTCAGGAGACCTGCTTAGAGTTACTTCCATTTTCACACGTAATTGTAAATGGCAGATATACTAATTTCTGTGAATACAATGGGTGAATTGTATTCTTTTTTCGTTTTATGAAAGCAAATTATCCTTTGATTTGCGTTTCATCTAAGCCGAAGGTGTATTAAAGTTGGCTTTCTATGTGCGCTTTCCATATATGATTACAATAACAAATACTTAGGAGGACTAATAATGAAAAGTTGGTTTAAGAAACAAATGGCAGTTTTGTTGACATTGGTTCTGGCTTTTTCTGTTACCATTCCGGTATCAGCAGAAGGTACAGATGAGAGTGTACAGACTGTAACAGTAACATTGTCAGGACAGGCGGAGGGAGCATTTCTTTTTGCGCCGGGGGAATATACAATTTCTTCAAATGAGGCAGAGAAGTTTGGATATAAGGATGCCGAAGGCGGCGTTACAACGTTAGATGCGCTTGTATATGCACATGAGATAGCTATTGGAAAAGAATTTACAAAAGAGACAAAAGAGGATTATTTGCAAGTAGCTGATTCAGGATGGATTTTATTAGCATTTGG
>HF987868.1:44676-47157 GCA_000431135.1 Clostridium sp. CAG:590 | reverse complement strand
CGTCTTACTCACGCTGTGCAAGGGTAGATGTGTACTAGTGAACTCCGTTGATGAGTTCGTCTAACATCTTAGGAAGTTCGGTATCCATATTCTCGTCTGTGAACTGACAGGTACCAACAGCTTTGTGTCCGCCGCCCCCATATTTTAACATGAGGCTTCCGACATCTACGTTAGAAGTACGGTTCAGGATACTGTAGCCGACTGCGGCAGAACATCCTTTACCGCCTTTGCCGTTTACGATCCATGCAGAGATGTTCTGTTCCGGATACATACTATAGATCATGAAACGGTTACCGGAATAGATCGGATCAACACCACGCAGATCGGAGATGATCACATCTTTTTCAACGTAGGTATGTGCTTTGACCATTTCTTTAAATTTCTCAGTCTGTTCAAAGTACACTTCAATTCGTTCCTTTACATCCGGAAGGTTGAGGATCTCTTCTGTATTCATGGTGCGGCATGCCTGCATGAGTTCTTCCATGAGACGGTAATTCGGAATTGTGAAGTTGCGCCATCTTCCAAGACCTGTTCGTGGGTCCATCAAGAAACCGATCAGGATCCAGCCGGTTGGGTTCTGTACCTCATCAATGGTCAGATTACCGGAATCAACTTTGTCTACTGCCTCCATCATTTCATCAAAGTGGGAAAAACGTTCTTCACCGCCATAATATTCATAAATGATTCTGGCACAAGATGGAGTGATGCGGCTCTCCCCTTTGTATTTGCCTTCTAACTGTTGTCTCTCATGTTCACTGGAATGATGATCGAACCACAATCCGCAGCCTTCCACGAATGGAACATTGGCAAGACAATCATTCTCATCAATTGGAACTAAGCCATCCTGTAGATCTTTTGGATGTGCAAATGTCCAGGAATCAATTACGCCTGCTTCTAATAGCAAAGTTCCGCAGGCAAGTCCGTCAAAATCAGAACGAGTAACTAATCTCATATCGTAACCTCCCAAATATGTTCATATAATTGTGAATATTCACAGCTACCTTTATTCTATCCTATTTGTAGATGTGTTTCAAGAAATATTCGAAATGGAAGTAAAAAAATATGGAGTATATGATATAATGATAACAATTCACTTGCTAGCAAGGGTGAATTGTTGAATGCGATCATGAGTGAACATCCGGCGTAACCGGCGAAAAGGCACGAAGTGCGGGTTCACGATATAATAACAAAAAGAAACGGAGAAAGAATATGCAGGAAAAATATATGCGCCGTGCGATAGAGCTGGCAAAAAACGGGATAGGTAAAGTGAATCCGAATCCATTAGTAGGGGCGGTAATTGTAAAGGATGGTCAGATCATCAGTGAAGGGTATCATGCAAAATATGGGGATCTGCATGCGGAACGGAATGCATTTCGAAATCTGAAATGTGCGGAGGATGCAAAGGGTGCAGAGATGTATGTGACATTAGAGCCGTGTTGTCATTTTGGCAAGCAGCCTCCGTGTACACAGGCGATTATAGAACATGGTATCCGGAAAGTATATGTGGGTTCCAATGATCCAAATGCATTAGTGGCAGGAAAGGGAATCGAACAGTTACGGCAGGCAGGGATTGAAGTAGAAACAGAGGTACTGAAGGATGAGTGCGATGCATTAAATCCTGTGTTCTTCCACTATATCACAACACAGACTCCGTATGTAGTGATGAAATACGCTATGACGTTAGATGGCAAGATTGCAACCAGAACCGGACATTCAAAGTGGATATCCGGGGAGGCATCCAGAGGGAGAGTACAGCAGACACGCAATGCGCTAAAGGGAATCATGGTTGGAATTGGTACGGTATTAAATGATGATCCAATGCTTACCTGCAGAATTGATGGAGGGAGAAACCCAATTCGTATCATCTGTGATTCCAAGCTTCGGATTCCGTTATCCAGTCAGGTTGTTACAACAGCGAAAGAAGTTGCAACGATTGTTGCAACAATCGAACCACATGTAGAATATACCAGATTCTGGAATGAACAAAAAGCAGCGTTAGAAGAGCAGGGGGTAGAAGTTGTCGTTGTCAAAGAAGTAAATGACCGGTTAGATCTAAAGGATCTGATGAGGCAGTTGGGCGAACGTAAGATTGACGGAATTCTGTTAGAGGGTGGATCAACCTTGAACTATGCAGCATTGCAGGCGGGAATCGTGAACCGGATCGAGGCATACATTGCACCAAAACTTTTTGGTGGTGCCGGTCTGTATACGCCGGTTGGTGGAGAAGGTGTAGAATATGCTACAGAAGGCATTGAATGTAGATTATTAACTGCAGATAAAATTGAAGAAGATATTTTACTTACTTATGATGTGCTAAACAAAACAGATGCAGAATAGTAAAAAGCAAGACAATTTTATTATTGGTAATATATGGAAAATTAAAATATATACTTGCATATCCATGTATGAAGCGTTATAATAGGCACCGACAAATGAATTATTCTTCAGGGCGGGGTGTAAGTCCCCACCGGCGGTAAGGAA
>HF987868.1:39142-44641 GCA_000431135.1 Clostridium sp. CAG:590 | reverse complement strand
CGCGAGCCGTAAGGCAGGAACCGGTGAGATTCCGGTGCCGACAGTATAGTCTGGATGGAAGAAGAGAGGATGGAACATATAGCTGTGGAGTGTACACGGTGGAAGTTGGGAAGTCCGGTGTGAGAAGTGATAAGAAGTTAAGTCCTGAAGGTATGAACCTCAGGACTTTTTTATGTTAGGAAGTGAAAATATGTTTACAGGAATTGTGGAAGAGATTGGAACCATCCTTTCCGTAAAGAAAGGTGTGAAATCCTCTGCATTGACTATTTCCGGTGACCTGATATTTGAAGATATGCATATTGGTGATTCCATTGCGGTCAATGGTGTGTGTCTGACGGTGACGAATAAGACAAAAGAATCTTTTACGGCGGATGTCATGGCAGAAACATTGCGACGGTCTTCACTTGGCAGCCTGAAAGCAGGCAGTAAAGTGAATCTGGAACGTGCAATGGCTGCAAATGGACGATTTGGCGGTCATATTGTAAGCGGACACATCGATGGAACCGGAGAGATCGAAAGCTTTGTCAGGGAAGATAACGCCGTATGGGTAACGGTTAAGACACCGGTGAAGTTATTAAAATATATTATCGAAAAAGGCTCAATTGCCATTGATGGTGTATCACTTACGGTTGCATATGTAGACAAACGGTGCTTCAAAGTGTCACTGATTCCGCACACTGCTGCCAATACGATACTATTGTCTAAGAAGACGGGAGATATTGTGAATTTGGAAAATGATATTGTGGGAAAATATATTGAGAAACTGATGCATTTTGACGAACAAGTGGAAGAAGATACCAAAACAACAGGAATATCCATGGATTTTTTAGCAAAGAATGGATTTGCCTGATGAGCAGGAATCCGATAGAGCATAATAAGAGGATGACGGAATGGAAAGGAGATCATTATGTCAGAATTTAATACAACATTAGAATTAGCCGAAGATCTGAAGGCTGGAAAATGCATCGTCATTTTAGATGATGAGAACAGAGAAAATGAGGGAGATGTGATCTGTGCAGCCGAATTTGCCACGACAGAGAATGTCAACTTTATGGCAAGCTATGCCAGAGGTCTGATCTGCATGCCAATGGATGCAAGTTATACAGACAAACTGAATCTGCCGCAGATGTGTATTACCAATACGGATAATCATTGTACTGCATTTTCGGTGTCTGTGGATCATGTGAGTACAACAACCGGAATCTCTGCATATGAGAGAGGAATTACAGCCCGCAAATTTGTAGAGGACAATGCAAAGCCGGAAGACTTCCGGAGACCGGGCCATATGTTTCCGTTAGAGGCGAGACCGGGTGGCGTGATTGAACGTCAGGGACATACCGAAGCAACCGTAGATTTTATGAAGCTTGCCGGATTGAAACCGGTTGGTCTTTGCTGTGAGATCATGAAGGAAGACGGTATGATGGCGAGAAAGGAAGATCTGATCGCATTTGCAAAGAAACATGACTTAAAAATTGGAACAATAGCGGATCTGATCCAGTATCGTAAAGAACATGAGGTGTTCGTAGAATGTGTGGCACATGCTAAAATGCCGACAAGATATGGTGAATTTACGATCTATGGATATGTCAATAAATTAAATGGTGAACATCATGTAGCATTAGTCAAAGGGGATATCCACGATGGGAAACCGGTTTTATGCCGTGTACATTCAGAATGTCTGACCGGAGATGCACTCGGTTCTGCAAGATGTGACTGTGGACAGCAGTATGATGCGGCGATGAAGATGATTGCAAAGGAAGGCCGCGGTGTGTTACTGTATCTTCGCCAGGAAGGCCGTGGAATCGGACTGATCAATAAGATCCGTGCATATCAGTTACAGGATCAGGGACTAGATACAGTAGAAGCAAACTTAGAACTTGGATTCCCGGAGGATGCGAGAGATTATACGATTGGTACTCAGATATTAGTTGATCTTGGCGTAAAAGAAATGCGCCTGATGACAAACAATCCACTCAAAGTATATGGACTTGAGGGATATGGATTGAATATTGTAGAGCGTGTTCCGATCATTATGGAGCCTGGGAAATACGATGCTTTTTATCTGAAGACGAAACAGGAGAAGATGGGCCACATTCTGAATTATAAATAAATTCAAACGCAGATACCAGAGAGAATAGTGAAACAGAGTACAAAAACAATTTATAACAATAAGAAATATAAGGAGCTAAGATTATGAACACATTAGAAGGAAAATTAGTAGCAAATGATATGAAGATCGGTATTGTTGCCGCAAGATTTAATGAATTTATCGTATCCAAACTGATCGGTGGTGCAATGGATGGACTGACCCGTCATGATATTCCGGAAGATAATATTACACTTGCCTGGGTACCGGGTGCATTTGAGATTCCGGTTGCTGCAAAGAAGATGGCAGAGTCCGGAAAATATGATGCAGTGATCTGTTTGGGAACGGTGATCCGTGGCGCAACCAGTCATTATGACTATGTATGTAATGAGGTATCCAAAGGTGTTGCACAGGTTTCGTTACAGACAGGAATTCCGGTTATGTTTGGTATCGTAACAACAGAGAATATCGAGCAGGCAATTGAGCGTGCCGGAACAAAAGCAGGCAATAAGGGTTATGACTGTGCGCTTGGTGCGATTGAAATGGTAAATCTGTTAAAGCAGATGTAAGATATTCCGTATCAGATAACATTTGTATAAGGATTGATAAGGAAAGGAATCAATATGCCAGCATTATTATTTTTTGATATTGATGGAACACTGATCACCTTAGATGAATCACATCGCATGCCGGATAGTACGAGAGATGCTTTGTTACAGGCAAAAGCCAATGGACATAAGATCTTTATTAACACAGGAAGAGTGAAGACAGCAATTGACCGCAATCTGCGGTCTTTTGCCTTTGATGGCATGGTGTGTGGATGTGGAACATACATTGAATATGAGGGAAAGGAACTGTTTCATGCAGAACTTCCCCGAGAAGATTGTAAGAAGTATGCGGATGCACTGCATGCAATGAAGTACCAGACCGTATTTGAAGGAAAAGATCGTTTATATATTGATGGAGATTGTGGAAAAGGCGGATTCATGGAATATATTTATGATTATTTCTCAAAAAATGTGGATCAGCCGATCGGAACGATAGAGGATGATTCGTTGTGTTATGATAAGTTTACAACTTCCTTTATGCCGGATAGTGACAAAGAGGCATTTCATAAAATGTTTGATGCAAAGTTTAATCTGATCCCGCATGGCGCAAATGTGATCGAGGCGGTACCGGGTGTTTATAGTAAGGCAACCGGAATCCGGTATGTCATGGAATATTTTGGAGCAGAACTTTCGGATTGTTATGCATTTGGGGATTCCATAAATGATATGGAAATGTTACAATATGTTCCACATGCAGTCGGTATGGGAAATGCAGTACCGGAAGTATTGCAGATTGTTGAATATCAGACAACAGATGTATTACAGGATGGAATTGCTAATGCATTGAAACATTATGGCTTGATCTGAATGTGAATAAACAGAGTTGATGTAAGGAGATGGACACGATGCTCCGATTAACAGACAGACAACTTCATATCCTGCTGGGAGGATTGTGCGGAGCAACACTTTTACTGCTCTGCTTTTTTGCCGTGTTCCAAAAACCGGATATCACAAAGAAGGGTGAGATTGCCGGAGTGAACGATTTTTCTGAAGGGTGGATTGCCGTTTATGAACCGAGTGACCATGCGGTGGTAGAGGCATTTATGCAGACAGCGGATGCGGAGAGTGTGCCGGAAGGATATGTCCGGGAGGTAACGAATTTTCCGGATTCCTTTGCGTTGAAAAAAGGAGCGACCGTTACTCTTACGCATAAGGTACCGGATATGCAGTCAGACACCCGATATCTGATTTTTTCTACGAAGGGTGAGAAGGTTACGGTAACAATTGATGGAGAAGTCATATATGAAACAGGAGACCGGGAGGGACATTTACCACAAAGACATATGATTCCGATTGCATCTGGATATCAGAACAAGACAATGACGATCCAGCTTACGAGTGTGGAACGTAATTCTGTTTCGGTAGAGTCGATATGTGAAGGAAATTATGCGCAGGTACTTGGAACAGCATGGAAAGAGAATGGCAGCTATCTGATCATGGGAAGTATATTGTTGCTATGTGGACTATCTTTGTTTCTGGTGGGCTGCATGGTTAAAAATAAGATACGGTATCGACGGCCGTTGCGATACAGTTCTGCGGAGATGGTCGTATGTGGTATGTTGTTTCTTATGCGATGCAGTCTGGTGAGAATATGGATTCCATGGACATTTGGTATATATTTTTTGGAAGTGTGTATGATCCTGTTATTGCTGTTTTTGCATCTTATGATCATTCGAAGCTTTACAAATCGGAAAAGAATGATGTCTCTGACGGATATGGGAAGTATGCTGGTCGGTGTGTGGTTTATCAGTGTCATGGTTTTACAGGGATTAGCATTGGCAGCGTTCGACATGGTTGAGATTGCAACGGTAATTTTTGCAGCATTGCTTATAGTGGCATTTACGGTAGTATTAGCCATTTCAGTGGGAGTCTACAAATATAGAGAAGAGAGAGCGGTCTTATGGGCTAATATGATATTATTAGTCAGTGTGTGCCTGCAAATAGTTCACTCTGTTTTAAATGGTACAAACCGGACAAATATTGTGTATATTCCGGTGGGAGTTTTGTTATACTACTGTGTGACTGTGGGTGTTTCTCTTTTGATAGCGCTTACTCCCCGGGAAGAAGCACATGTAGATGAGATTGAGACGGAGGTACAACGGGAACAGATCGTTGAGGAATTGAATCCGGATCTGTTATTCGCATCGTTTCATACAATGCAGAATCTGATAAAAAATGGTTCCGCAAACAGTGCGAAGATGTTATACTATATCTCGGTTTATTTCCGATACAATCTGATGGCAATGAAACATCCTTTTGAATTGGTACCATTTGAAGAAGAATTAACGCATATACTTGCTTATCTGACACTACAAAAGACACGCAATGCCGGACTTGATTTTACATTAGAATGTAAAGTCAAAGCATTTGAAGTACCCCGTAGGACATTAGAACCCATGATAGAAAATGCAGTTGTTCATGGAGTTGCAGGGAAAGATAACAAAGGCAATGTGGTGATCCGTACTTATGAAAGAGAAGATGGATATGCAATTCAGATAATTGATGACGGATGTGGTTTTGATACAGATCATTTGAAGAAGACAAGTGCAACTTCGTTGAAAGTAACGTTAGAGCAGCTAAAGAAGAATACACATGCCCGTACAGAAGTTGTGTCCAGACCGGGAAAAGGTACAGTGATTACAATGATTCTTCCGATTCCAGATCAGGATATAGAGGAAGAATAGATGGAGGATAAGATGGAATATACAAATCCGGAATATGAAGAAAAACAGGAAAAAATGAGCATAGCAGATCGTTTTATAACAGCAATGCTGGCACCGAGGGATTATGGAAAGTTATTAAAAC
>HF987868.1:35105-39126 GCA_000431135.1 Clostridium sp. CAG:590 | reverse complement strand
TCAGCAGTGGAAGTGTGGTTGGATTTTTTGCACTTGTTATTTTTCTTGTTTCATTTATTCAGTATGCGATTCCAACATTGGGAGCTGTGGCAGGACTTGGAGGAGTTCGCAACATTATAGAGAATCAGATTCCGCAGTTTTCTTTGGAGAACGGAACATTTACTTTGGATGAAAAGATAGAACAGCAGGACAATTCCATGGGTATGTACATTATAGTAGACACGGATAAGAAAAAGTTTACAAAGGACGATATTCCTGCAAATGTCGTGGAAGCAATTATGGTCAGTAAGTCCAATATGATCTTATATAATGAAGTTGCCGGTGTAGGAAAATTAGTACAGGAACAGAAATTTTCTGATTACAAAGATATTACCATCAACAATAAAAGTCTGGCAGAGACTGCACCGGTGTTTTATGTGCTGATGGTAGTGATCTATATTGGAATCTATTTGTTTGTGCTTGTGAAATATCTGTTTATGGCAGTATTCTATGCTCTGGTTATGTATATGTTGTCTAAGACCATGATGTTAGACATTACATTTGGCAGGATGTATAAGATTGCTATGTTTGCACAGGTGTTTGGTGCACTTGTGATGGCTGTCACATACTGTATCGGTTCTGCGGTACTTGTACTGTCCGGAAGTGCATTTAATATGCTGGTAACCGTTATATTGATGAACAAAGCCATGGTGGCAATGAAGATGGAACAGGATGCCTTATAAAGAGGTGATCAATGTTGCAATATCTTCTTTGTTCATCTGACTTAAGGTAGAGTTGTGGAAAGTAGAGGTATTGGTTACCTCTTTTCCAAACCATACCGGTGGTTTGTAGGATAAGGCAGTTTCTTCGTCTGCAAATTCTACTTCGGCGAGGTATAGTCCCTCGAATAATCCATGAAAGATATCTAATTCAATTGTAAGACCGTTTGATTCTGGAATCTTGTACCGGGTCTTGCTGATAATGTTTCCTTCTGTCTTCGTTAGAAGTTTCTCATAGGCTTCCTGCGGCAGTGGGAATTCTACTTCTTCTCTTGACATCAGACCTTCCCCTTTGTAGGTTAAGATATATTGGTCGTTCTTTTGACGGATACGCAGTACCGGATGCGTGATGATATATGCCTGCTCTAAACGGTTATGCGGATAAGATTCCAAATTACCCGGTAATTGTGTCTGGTCTATTAGAAATTTGCGTTCGATCTCCATATGAAATTCCTCCTTGTGTATTATTGTTTGCATAATCTATTATAGCATTAGAGAATGGATTATGATACAATTGATTTGTTTATGAAAGAAATGGCTCATAGGAGGAATGAATATATGAAGACAGCATATTTATTTTTTGCAACCGGATTTGAAGAAGTGGAAGCATTAACCGTTGTAGATCTGTTACGTCGCGGTGATGTGGATTGTAAGACTGTTTCGGTGACCGGTGATTATGATGTAACCGGTTCACATGGAATTACAATTCGTGCAGATCTGTTATTTGATGAGACAGACCTTACAGCAGGAGAGATGGTAATCCTTCCGGGAGGAATGCCTGGTACAACGAACCTGAAAGCACATGCAGGATTAACACGTTTGATCGAACAGTACCATGGAGAAGGCAAATACCTTGCTGCAGTATGTGCAGCACCGACAGTCTATGGAGAGATGGGATTGTTGGAAGGAAAGAATGCAACCTGTTATCCGGGCATGGAAGATGGATTGATCGGTGCCAATAAACTCACCGATCCGGTTGTTGTAGACGGACAGTTTATTACAAGCAGAGGAATGGGAACCTGCATTGATTTTGGATTGAAATTGCTTGCTTTGCTGACTGATGAGGCAAATGCAAAGGTGACAGGAACCAGAATCGTATATGCAGGATTGAAATGATGATTTTGGGTTGACGCGCTGACTTTATCAGGTATGCGTTGGGACAGAATATAGATAGTTACGTTTCTTTGAGAAGAGACGGACAAATAAAGGACATGACATATGTATCAGATACAGATTTCGGTACGCGGACTGGTTGAGTTCATCTTCCGAACTGGGGATATAGCGAGTGGAGACGGCAGTTTTTCAAAGAATGCGATGTTGGAAGGAAGCCGGATCCATCGTAAGATCCAGGGGAAGATGGGACTGAATTATGAAGCGGAAGTACCCCTTTCAATCACAATTGAACAACCGGATTATGAACTTACGATAGAAGGCCGGGCGGATGGCATTTTGACGGAAGAAGATGGGGTGACGATTGACGAGATCAAAGGTGTATATAAGAAATTAGATCATATGGAATGTCCTGTTTTTGTACATCAGGCACAGGCAATGTGCTATGCCTATATCTATGCACACGATCACGGATTAGAGCAGATTACGGTACAGATGACGTATTGTAATCTGGATACAGAGGAGGTTAAACGGTTCCGGATTCCATATACTTATGAAGAACTTGCAAAATGGTTTGAGGAGCTGGTTGCGGAATACGGAAAATGGGCACAGTTTGAGGTGGATAACAGAGCACTTAGAAATCAATCAATTGAAGATCTTGGATTCCCATATGCTTACCGGGAAGGGCAAAAGGATATGGCGGGAACCGTATATCTGTGTATTAAGAAGCGGCAGAATCTGTTTGTGCAGGCACCAACCGGGATTGGAAAAACGATGGCGGCAATGTATCCGTCGGTTAAGGCGATGGGGGATGGATATGCGGAGAAGTTATTCTATCTGACGGCAAAGACGATCGCAAGAGGGGTTGCGGTCGACAGTTTAGAGATACTTCGGGCACATGGTCTGTATTTTAAAAGTGTTATGATCACAGCGAAAGAAAAGATCTGTCCGTTAGAGGAGATGGAATGTGATCCGGAACATTGTCCGTATGCAAAAGGGCATTATGATCGTATCAATAAGGCAATATATGATTGTGTAACAAATGAGTTTAATATTACGAGAGATGTGTTGTTACAGTATGCAAATGCACATATGGTGTGCCCGTTTGAGTTAGGATTGGATGTAAGTCTGTTTGTAGATGGAATTATCTGTGACTACAATTATGTGTTTGATCCAAGAGTGAAACTCCGACGATATTTTGCAGAAGGGGCAAAAGGGGATTTTCTGTTTTTGGTGGATGAGGCACATAATCTGGTGGATCGTGCGTCCTCTATGTACAGTGCGGCAATCTATAAAGAGGATTTTCTGAATATGCGCAAACTGTTACTTCCGTATAATGCGAAGATTGCAAGACTGTTAGCTGCCTGCAACAAGGAAATGCTGGCATTTAAAAAGGAATGTGATACCGCAAAAGGGTATGTGATGATCGAGGATATGGAATCATTGTATGTCAAGATCATGCGGCTGCATGCACAGATGGAATCCTTTATGGAGGAATGCAAAGAGATTGGTGCGTTGAAACCACATCAGGATGAGATCCTGGAGTTTTACTTTCAGATCAATCAATTTCTGAATATATATGAGTTGGTTGATGACAGTTATGAGATATATGGTGAGCAGGTGTCGGATAAATCCTTTATGATCAAACTATACTGTATTCATCCGGCACATAATCTGAATGATTGTATCGAAAAGGGAAATGCGACGATATTCTTTTCGGCAACGATGCTGCCGATTCGTTATTACAAAGAACTGCTGCATGATAGTGAGGAGGATTATGCAATCTATATTCCGTCTCCTTTTCCAAAAGCACACAGAGGGTTGTTGATCGGGAAAGATGTCAGTAGCAGGTACAGGGAACGAGGACCTGCTCAGTATGAAAAGATGGCGAGATATTTGGATATCTTAGTACATGGTAAGACCGGAAATTATATGGCGTTTTTCCCATCCTATAAGATGTTGGAAGATGTGTACGATATGGCAATACAGATGGGATTGCTATCGGATATCCGGATCGTAAAGCAGACGGCACATCTCACAGAGGAGGAAAGAGAACAGTTTTTAGAGCAGTTTTCGGCAGAGGGAGAATCCGTACTTGGCTTTTGCATTTTAGGTGGGATCTTTTCAGAGGGAATCGATCTTGTCGGGGAACG
>HF987868.1:0-35083 GCA_000431135.1 Clostridium sp. CAG:590 | reverse complement strand
ATCGGGACAGCCATTATCGGAACCGGATTGCCGATGGTCTGCAACGAGAGGGAGATCCAGCAGCGTTATTTTGAGGAACGGGATGGAAAAGGATTTGAGTATGCCTATCTTTATCCGGGTATGAATAAGGTACAGCAGGCAGCGGGACGTGTGATCCGTACCATGGAGGATAAAGGAATCATTTTATTGTTGGATGACCGGTTTACAACCCGGCAGGTGGTGGAGACATTTCCGGCAGAATGGGCGGATTATGAGATTGTTTCGCTTCAAAATGTGGAAGAACATATTCATGCAATCTGGTCAGGAATGGAATAGATGAAATCAGATTGCATGGTGTAACAAAAAGAGGTATAATACGAGGAAACAGGCAAACTGCTTATGCAGTTTGATAGCATGAGGAGTACAAATGAAGAGATTATATGTAAGTGATCTGGATGGAACGTTATTGAATCGGAATGCAGAATTGAGTGAGGTAACGATCCGGGTTGTAAATCAGGCAATTGAACAGGGATTGAATTTTACGATATCGACCGCAAGAACACCGACAACGGCATTGAAGATTGTGGAGCCACTGAACCTGAAGCTGCCGGTGATGTTGATGAATGGCGTGCTGGTATATGATATGATGAGCAGGCAATATATCCGAAAGGAAGTCATAGCAGAAGAGACGGTTATGGTACTGCTCGGCTTGATTAAGACAAGAGAGTTGAATTGTTTTTTATATGGATTAACCGGTGATACATTTTGCGCATACTATGATAGTGTGGAATCCGTTTCATTAAATTATTTCCGGAATGAACGAATCATGAAGTACGATAAGAAATTCACCGAAGTGCCGGATCTGAGTCTGGTCGCAGGGAAAGATATCATTTATTGTATGCTTCGCGAAACAAAAGAAAAACTGGAAGGATTTTATCGGGAATTGTCTGTTGTTAAGGGAATTAAGACGGAATTCTATAAGGATATCTATAGCGATGATTATTATATGTTAGAGATTTATAGTGATAAGGCATCTAAGAAAGAAGCTTTGAATTATCTGAGAGATCAGGCACATTATGATAGTGTGATCAGTTTTGGAGATAATCTGAATGATGTTGCACTCTGGGAAGCAAGTGACTGTTTCTATGCGGTTGCAAATGCTCACCCGGAGATACAGAATATGGCACATTCTGTTTTACCGTCGAATGAGGAGAATGGGGTTGCCGTGTATATAGAACAGATGATGAAACAGACTGGAGAGATGGAGTGAGTATGGAGAATATTACTGTAAAAGATATCGTGGAAATGACAGGCGGAGTGTTGTTATGTGGTGATGAGAATACTCCGGTCACAGATATTTGTATCAACTCAAAGATCATCAAAGAAGGAGATTTGTTTGTACCGATCATTGGAGAACGTGTGGATGCACACCGTTTTATTGAATCGGCTTTAGATAAGGGTGCGGCAACGCTGACATCCCAGCATAACGGGGTTGTAATTGCGGATAAGCCATATATCCGGGTGGATGATACCGTAGATGCACTTCGGCGGATTGGAAAGGCAATCCGGCAACGACTGATTCAGATTCCTGTTGTGGCAGTTACCGGAAGCGTTGGTAAAACAACGACCAGGGAAATGATCACACAGGCATTGGCATCTGCTAAGAAGACATTTCATACCGAGAAGAATTTGAATTCCCAGATCGGAGTGCCGATCACGTTGAGCCGTATGAGTTCGGAAGATGAGATTGCGGTATTGGAGTTAGGAATCAGTGAGGAAGGGCAGATGGATATTCTGTCTGATATGGTTAGACCGGATATGGCAGTTGTGACAACGATCGGTGTTGCACACATTGAGTTTATGAAAACACAGGAGAATATCCGAAAACAGAAATTATGTATCGTACATTCCATGAAGGAGGGTGGCACACTCTTTTTAAATGGGGATGATCCATTATTAAAGGATGCAGTAGCTGCGGAGCATATTACATGTCGAACACTGTTCTATGGTACACAGGAATGGTGTGATTATTACGCCAAGGACATTGTATACCATGATGAGTATACAACGTTTGTCTGTGTGCATGGTTCCGAGGAAGTTGCAGTTACTTTGAATACATTAGGAAAACATAATGTAGGAAATTGTGTGGCAGCGCTTGCAGTTGCAAACGAGAACGGCATTCCGATGGAGCAGGCAGCAACGGCATTTGCATGTTTCGAGGGACAGAGGCAGAAAGTAATTCATTTAGAGCATAGATTTACAATCGTTGACGATACTTATAATGCAAGTCCGGATTCTATGAAGGCAAGTATTAATGTGTTGTGTGATATGCCGTGTGAAGGAAAACGTGTTGCGGTTCTTGGCGATATGTTTGAGTTGGGACAGAATGAAGTGGCATACCATAAAGAGATTGGACAGTTTTTGCTCGATAAACCGATTGATGAGGTAGTTGTATTAGGAGAACTGGCGCAGAATATCAAATCTGTATTAGAAGAGAATCAATCTACAATTAAGACCTATACATTTTCGGATAATGAGGAAGCAGCTATTTACCTGATGGCAACGTTGAAGCCGGAAGATGTTGTACTTATCAAGGCTTCTAATGGTATGAATCTAAAGGAAATCGTGAATATATTATTGAATGGTTCCTGATAATAGTTATTGGAGAATATTTTTCAATTATTCAAAAAATATGCTTGACATTTTAACAGAGTAACGCTATTATAACAATAACAGTAATTGTTACTGTTTTAAAAGTAATTGTGATCAGTTTATCTGATTCCCCAATAATGAATAGAAAAGGAGATAACGTTATGAAGTTTGTATGTACAGTATGTGGTTATGTGTATGAAGGAGATCAGGCACCGGAGGAATGTCCGGTATGTCATGTAGGTGCAGATAAGTTCAAAGTAGTAGAAGGAGATCTTGCACTTGCAGCAGAGCATGAGTTTGGTGTATATGCATCAACGGTTAAGAATAATCCAGAGATCAGTGAAGAGGACAAGAAGTTTATCTTTGATCAGTTGAAGGCTAACTTTGAAGGAGAGTGTTCAGAAGTAGGTATGTATCTTTGCATGGCACGTATCGCACATCGTGAAGGATATCCGGAGATCGGTCTTTACTGGGAGAAGGCAGCTTACGAAGAAGCAGAGCATGCAGCTAAGTTTGCGGAGATGTTAGGACAGGATCTTGAACCGAACATGACAGCATCTACCAAGGAGAATCTTGCATGGAGAGTTGATTGTGAGTTTGGAGCAACAGCAGGTAAGGTAGATCTTGCAAAGTGTGCAAAGAAGAACAACTTAGATGCAATCCATGACACCGTGCATGAGATGGCAAGGGACGAAGCTAGACATGGCAAAGCACTTAAGGGCTTACTTGACAGATACTTCAAGTAAGAGATTGGCAATAGAATAGGAAGAAGTAAGAGGAATCTGTGTTTGAACAGGTTCCTCTTTTTCTTTGTGCAAAATGTCTGTAAACTTTCCAATTTTTTCTCAAATGCTTGTAAATACTAGAGAAAATGGGCGAAAAGCTTGCAAATATTTAATTTTTAGAGTAGTATGTAAGTTGTGATAACTAGGTAACTTGAAATTTTTACATACATTTTTTAATTAAAGTGGAGGATATTTATCATGGCAACAACAAAGAAGAGTACTGCAGATCAGGTTAAGGCTGCTATGGCTAAGGTAGAAGCAGCAAAGGCAGCAGAGGCAGCTAAGGCGGATACAAAGAAAGCAGCAGAGACAAAGGCAGCAGCAAAGGCAGCAGAGAAGAAGGCGCCAGCAAAGACAACTGCTACAAAGGCAGCAGAGAAGAAGGCAGCAGCAAAGACAGCTGCTACAAAAGCAGCAACAAAGACAACTGCTACAAAGGCAGCAGAGAAGAAGGCACCTGCTAAGACGGCAGCAAAAACAACTACAAAGGCAGCAGAGAAGAAGGCACCTGTTAAGAAGGCAGCTCCAGCGAAGAAAGCACCTGTTAAGAAGACAGAGACTGTATATATTCAGTGCTGTGGATATGAAGTAACAACAGCAGATATTACTGCTAAGGTTGTTGCAGCAGTTGGCAAGAAGACAGTAAAAGAGCTTAACATTTATGTAAAGCCGGAAGAAGGTAAAGTATATTATACCGCTGACGGTGAGCAGGGAAACGTAGATTTATAAGATTTCCTTGATATAATTGTTCATTTAGTGAGTGATAAAAGGTGTAAGTCCGATATGGACCTACGCCTTTTTCGTATATGTGAATTGGGTGTGGGTTCATGTTTGTGTAGAAATCAATATTCGGTGAATGCACGGGTAGAGGCAGGAATGATTGACGATAAGGGTATTGTGACGGTTGTAGCAGTATGCTATATTATACATAGATAAATTACATAAGCTGGTAAATTGATCGATAGGAGGATATAGCACATGAATGAGACATTGAAAGTATTAGAGACGAGAAGAAGCTGTAGAGCATTTGATCCGGATAAGATGGTATCCGATGAGGACCTGCAGGCAATTATTAAGGCAGGAACTTATGCACCTACGGGAATGGGAAAACAGAGCCCGATCATTATTGCGGTAACCAATAAGGAAATGCGTGATCAGATATCCGCAGAGAATGCAAGGATTATGGGAGCGGATATCGATCCATTTTATGGGGCACCGGTCATATTGATCGTGTTAGCAGATAAGAATATGCCAACTCATGTGTATGATGGTTCACTTGTGATGGGCAATCTGTTGAATGCGGCAGAAAGCCTTGGTATCTCAAGTATCTGGATTCACAGAGCAAAAGAAGAATTTGAGAGCGAATTCGGGAAGAAGATTCTGAGTGACCTTGGAATTGCAGGAGATTATGAAGGAATCGGACATTGTGCATTAGGATATGCAGCTTCGCCGGTGAGTGAGGCAGCACCAAGAAAAGAGAATTATGTGTACTATGTGAAGTAGAGAGGCATAATTATCGAAATAGGACTGTCATTTGAGAAAAGAAGGATGAATAGATATGATTACACTTATTTTTATAATATTAATGATCATGGTTTTTGGAAAGCTACTGATCTGGTCAATCAAGGCAGCATGGGGAATTACAAAGATACTATTTACGGTTGTTTTTCTGCCAATTATCTTGATTGCATTGGCATTATCCGGTGCAATATATATTGCAATTGTATTGCTTATCATCGGAGGGATTGTCACATTGGTGAAGTCGGCAACGGAGTGATACTGATTTCATAAAACCTTAGGATGTTAATATAATATCCGGTAAAAATAAGGAAAATTAGATGCTAATGTCAGAGATTCGTGCTACAATAAAAAGGTATGATTACAATACAGGAGGATATTGAATATGAAGTTAGGTTTTATTGGCTGCGGTAATATGGCTACCGCAATGATCAAGGGAATTATTAGTAATGGTATTGTAGCAAAAGAAGATATAATGGGAGCAGACCTGTCACAGACAAGCATCGATAAGATTGCCAGTGAGATGGGAATTACGGTGACGACCGATAACAAAGAGGTTGCAGGTAAGGTGGATGTGCTGGTTCTCTCTGTAAAGCCACAGTTTTATGAGAGCGTGATCACAGAGATCAAGGGTGTTGTGAACGCACAACAGCTGATCATTACGATTGCTCCGGGCAAGACGTTGGCATGGTTGGGCGAGCAGTTTGGTAAAGCAGTTAAGATTGTTCGTACAATGCCGAATACACCGGCGCTGGTAGGCGAGGGAATTACTGCCGCCTGCAGCAATGAAAACGTAACACCGGAGGAGTTAGATACAGTAATCGGAATCCTGCGTGGCTTTGGTAAATGCGAAGTGGTTCCGGAACATTTAATGGATGTAGTAACTTCAGTAAGTGGAAGTTCTCCGGCATATGTATTTATGTTTATTGAGGCGATGGCAGATGGTGCAGTGGCAGATGGCATGCCAAGAGCACAGGCATATGAATTTGCGGCACAGGCAGTGCTTGGAAGTGCCAAGATGGTATTAGAGACGGGCAAGCATCCGGGAGAATTGAAGGATATGGTATGCTCTCCGGGAGGAACTACGATTGAGGCAGTTCGGGTGCTGGAAGAGAAGGGGATGCGAAGTGCAGTATTTGAGGCAATGAAAGCATGTACACGCAAATCCAGAGGATTGTAATGTGATTTGTCGGGTGCGATTAAGATGCTGATCCGTTTGTATATTGTATAAGCGGGGTGAATACAGTATAATACAGTTAATTCACTTTGTGATTGGTGGATTGACAAGAATATGTATGAGGAGGATAAGATTATGCAGTACGAGATTGTTGGAAAGACAGTGCCGGCGGTGGAGATTACTTTAGACCGTGGAGAGTCCATGTATACCCAGAGTGGTGGTATGATATGGCAGACAGAAGGAATTGAGATGAAGACCAATACGAAGGGTGGTCTGATGAAGGGATTAGGAAGAATGCTTTCCGGTGAATCTTTATTCATGGCAACGTATACATCGAACAAAGATGGAGCAAAAGTTGCATTTGGCTCTACTGTTCCGGGTGATGTGATTGCTGTAAACCTGACCGGTACACCGGGAATTATTGCGCAGAAGAGGGCATTCTTATGTGCACAGGAAGGCGTGGATGTATCCATTACCTTAACTAAGAAATTCTCTGCCGGATTATTTGGCGGGGAAGGTTTTATTTTAGAAGATATCAAGGGATCAGGATATGCCTTTCTTGAAGTGGATGGTGACCAGGTCGTGAAGGAATTAGCACCGGGTGAGGTGATTAAGGTTGACACCGGTAATGTGGTTGCTTTTGATAAAACAGTGAGCTATGAGATTGAGACGGTTAAGGGACTTGGCAACATCTTCTTCGGAGGAGAAGGTCTTTTCCTTACTAAGCTGACCGGTCCGGGAAAGGTGGTTCTTCAGACGCAGAACTTCAATGATTTTGCAGGTCGGATTATTTCCATGATGCCATCCCGCAATTAAGACGCATACTTTTGTATTGCGTAAGTGTTCTGAGAAAATTGTGCCGGCACATAATAAAACAGAGAGCAATTGTCCTATGTCATTTTGTTAAGAGGATATTGAACAATTGTCTCTCTGTTTTCTTATTATTTTTGTAGTTGATGAAGCTTTGCTTCTAATTCCGCAATTCTTGCAGTCTGAGCCGCTAACTGTGTCTTTTGGTCTGCTAACTGCGAATCTTTGTCTGCGAGTGCTTCTTCCAGTTTGTGAATTTTTTTACGGATTCCCTTCTCGCGGTTGCGAAGTGTCTCCTCTGCATCATATTGAAGCCGTACTGCATCATCTGCCATGAGCACATCCATCTTGTCGATTACAGGTTTTAATTCTTCACATTGCTGCGCAATACGCATAAGATCACCCCTTGTCTTTGCCTGAAACAGGCGTGCCCAGACATCACGTTCGCTATCCAGGTCTTCCTGCGTTGCAAGTTCTATATGATTCAAGTCTAACACATAGAGCTGGAATTTACTAGTGTAGTCATTATGATTTTTTACATTCAGCAGCCGATATGATGCAAAGAATTCCGGATAATCTTCAAATAGTGTAAAGTCCAGAATGCCGATATGAATCGTCGGTTTCGTGTCAATGCATATTCCGAATCATTCATTAATGCAATGAACAGATAGTTGTTTTTCAGTGTATAGCCGATCGGTTCACTTGCATCGATTGTGTTTGTCTCACCAATGCTATCTATCTCATGGATAGATGGTGTGTTGTCTGTATTATTCTGCAAAAATTTCCTCCTCCATATTCTGCCGCAGAAGATTGTTCTTTCACTCGAATGTAGAAGTACCATAGCACATAGATTTTTAGATGTCTATAACCATGGAAAGATCTTCACACAATTTTAAAAATTATGTACATAAATACATAGCTTTATGTTCAAATAGTCATAATTATGACCAGATGTACATAATTTCAGTGGTATGTTCAAACACGAAAAACAGTCATTACACGCTTGTGCAACGTAAGTGTTTCAAGAAAATATAAGGGTATATGCGAAGGGTATAAGAAAGCCATATTGGTTGTGCCTTTATGGTACACAGGCACGTTCCTATTTGGCTGAGAGGCAGAAACTTGAAAAACCCCGAGCAATTATTAGCTCGAGGTTTTTTGGAGATTCCTTAGTAGCAATATTACTTATGAGGAATATATCTTCTGCAATACTGGGAAACAAAAAGCTCATTATCATTTTCATCAGTAAAGGTATAATCATACACAAAAGCAAACGCATACTCACTTATATCAGTAATATCTTTGAGCAGAATAATTTCTAATTTGCTTTTATCTATATCAATTGTGGCGTCTATATCATTCATTATGATGTCTGCTTCTAAATCTTCTAATTTAGGAATTGCTCCTCTTTCAAGAGTCTCTCCAATATACCTAACATTAAGCTGATACGGATATATTTTACTGGTATTAAATAATTCCACAGAAAACTGCGTTGAAAACTCTTTATACTTAACTTCATAAGTTGCAATATTAGAAGTAGTATTAATTAAGTCAAAACTACAATTTCCATTACCAATAATTTCTTCCTTAGCTCCATCGTTATAAACAAGTCTTACATCAGTTCCAAATATATCTATCATATACAAATCATTCGGAACTTTGCTTCATCTGTAATTCGCTTCAATGCCAACTACTTTTTTCTATGTTGGAGCTTCCGCTGTTGTTTTTTCTGTTGTTCCCTTTTCAGTTGTAGGGGCTTGTGTTGTAGGAGCTTGTGTGGTTGGTTTCGTAGATGGAGCTTCCGCTGTTGGCTTTGGATTTGGAGACGGAGTTTGCTTTTCTGTAGTCGCAGTAGTATTCTGCTTTTTCTTTACTGTAATCTTGATCACTTTCTTCTGTTTTTTGTTGCTCTTAGAAGCTACGGTTATCTTTACTTTCCAGGCTTTCTTACCTTTTACGACACCCTTACTGCTCACGGTTGCAATCTTCTTATTAGAAGACTTGAACTTTGCCTTCGCATTTGTCTTAATCTTGATGGTCTTTCCCACAACTACGGTCTTGGCAGAAGTTACCTTTAACTTAGTGTTGCCGACAGCTTCGACGGTAGCAGGTGTCGGAATGATCAGACAGCCGCACAACATGACAAAGGTTGATAAAAAGGCATACATTTTTTGTGTTGTTCTTTTCATGAATTTCCTCCTTGTAAAGTGTAATAGAATCTTTGGTATCCATTATATCCTTATATACCACATAAAGATATATATTACAACTCACTATGAATGTATGATTACAACAAAAAAAGGACGCAACACGTTATGTGCTGCGCCCTGCTATATTTAGAAAGGGGAGATTAGTTTTCACCCTGAAGGGCTGCATAACCTTCTTCGCTGGTACGAACTTTAATAACGTTTTCAACATCATATACAAAGATCTTACCATCTCCAATGTTGCCGGTGTACAGCGCTTTCTTAGCAGCTTTTACAACAGCAGCAACCGGAACTTTGCTGACAACGACTTCAACCTTAACTTTTGGAAGTAAGGACATTTCCATCTCAACTCCACGATAGTACTTCGTAGCACCTTTCTGTGCACCACATCCAAGTACCTGTGTTACGGTAATACCAGTAACACCTACTGCATTCAAAGCAACTTTGAGTTCTTCGAACTTGCTTTGCTTACAGATGATATCGATCTTAGAAAGCTTCACATCGGAAGCAACTGGTGTAGAATTCTCAACAACCTGTACCGGAACAGCCTCATCAACCGGAATACCGGCACCTGCAATCTCGCCATCAATATCAGCCGGTGTAAATGGTGCAAGATCATTTACCATAGAAGCACCACTGATACGGTCGCCATATGTTAAGAAACCGGCATAAGCAGTTTCCAAACCATGTTCGGTTGCATCCAGACCAACGATCTCTTCTTCCGGTGTAACACGAAGACCAAAGATCTTCTTGATAAGTAAGAATGTGATAGTGATTGTAATAGCTGTCCAGGTTGCAGTTGCTAACATACCGATAAGCTGAATGCCTAATAATTTGAAACCGCCGCCGTAGAACAGACCAAGCATTGGGTTTCCTGCACTATCAGCAAGACTGTAAGTTGGGGTGGTATCAGTTGCAAATAAACCAACGGCGATTGTACCCCAGATACCGTTCATCATATGTACGGCTACGGCACCAACCGGATCATCTACACGGATCACATTATCACAGAACCAAACACCGAATACAACTAAGATACCGGATACGGCACCAATGATTGTAGCACCCAAAGCATCTGCAACATCACAAGGAGCTGTGATCGCTACCAGACCGGCTAAGGAAGCATTTAGACACATAGAAACATCCGGTTTACCATATTTTACCCAGGTAAAGATCATACATACTACAGTAGCAACTGCCGGAGCGATAGTAGTAGTTACGAAGATGGCGCCTAACTGACCAACGCTTGTTGCAGCAGCTCCATTGAATCCATACCAGCCAAGCCATAAGATGAATACACCGAGTGCCCCGAGTGCAATGTTGTGCCCTGGGAAAGCACCGACTTTAATCTTACCATCTTTGTCTTTGGTGAACTTACCAATTCTAGGTCCAAGTAAAGCAGCACCAATCAATGCGGAGATACCACCTACCATATGAATACAGTTAGATCCGGCAAAATCGTGGAAACCCATCTGAGATAACCAGCCGCCGCCCCATGTCCAGTGAGCTTCAATAGGATAGATCACAGCAGAGATGACTGCGGAATATACACAGTAAGATAAGAACTTGGTTCTCTCTGCCATAGCACCGGATACGATCGTAGCGGTTGTTGCACAGAATACTAAGTTGAATACGAAGTTCGACCAGTCAAAATTTGCATAATCTGTAAAGATGTCAAAGTTTGGTGTTCCTGTGAAACCACCAAGAGCATCCTTTCCTAAGAACAATCCAAAACCGATTAAGATAAACATTACAGTACCGATACAGAAGTCCATCAGGTTCTTCATAATAATATTACCGGTGTTCTTTGCCCGGGTAAATCCGGCCTCCACCATCGCAAAACCTGCCTGCATCCAGAACACCAGCGCGGCACCGATCAGGAACCAGACGCCGAACACTTCGCCATCAATGGCACTCATAATTTCTTTTGTCATAAGACATTCCTCCTTCTCATTAAAAAATGAAAGGCGCCTCACCCACTTGTTACGAAAGTTAGAATACCCTCGTTCCAACTGGGAAAGACGCCTTTGTCTTTGTTGGGATTTCTCCTCATTATGAAAATAAAAAAAGATACTTCACGCCTTGTGTGAAGCACCTTTGCTCTTAACAATTTCCTATTATACTTAAGATTGTTAATTTGTCAATAGCTTTTTTTAATTTTTTTAGGACAAAATAGAAAATATGTGGAAAAGAAGATAGTATAGTGTTAAGGAAGTTAAGGATATAAAAAGGATTGCATTGTTTGAAACATCTGTGTATGATAGCAAGGAGAAGATGGTAGATACAAGGAGGAGCAGACGATGGGATTGGTATATTTACAGGGAAAGGATATGCAATATGTACAGGATGACTCTATGCAGGGTATCTACTATTATGAAGGAATATTACGGCAAAAGGGAATCTGTATTCCGTCCGGGAAGCTGCATTTTACATGGCAACAGGGAGAATTAAAGGTGCTTTCTTTTCATGTGCAGCCAATTGAATGGCAGGTGGAAGAGTATAACGTAATCCCGATCTATGGAGTGGTAATAGATCCCCGATATGAAATACAGGGAAATGAGCAGGAAATTCAACAGTTTTTTGAACAGATTGTGGCTGAACCAACATTTGTACAAAGAAAAAGTGTATTTCGTGATAAATGGGAAAATGTATTTTTACCAAAACGGGTACACCCATTGTTGGAGCAGGTGAATCGTATGATCACAGAGACAGATGGAAAAGCGGTTATGGAAAACATTGCGTATGAGCTTGGATACACTACTAGACAGATCGAGAAGATGTTCAAAAGAGAATATGGATATGGTCCAAAAATGTTTGCAAGGATGATCCGGTTGCAGGCGGCACTTCGGAAAATGGAAGAAGATACGGGAAGCACCTTTGCACAGATTGCAGAAGAAACCGGATATGCCGATCCTTCTCATTTTCAACGGGAATTTCGAAGGTTTGTAGGGATGACACCCAAACAATTTCAGGCCGAATATTTCAGATCAAACCCGGTATAAACTTACAATAGTATTTTTAGTCAAAATTTGATACAATGAATGCGTATATGTTATGGAATTAACAGGAGGTAATATACATGGATGATAACAACAAAGATGTGCATGATAATAAGAATGATGAATATGAAAAATATTGTTATCTGTGCCGCAGACCGGAATCGCAGGTAGGCAAACTGATATATCTTCCAAACAATATCAATATTTGTCAGGATTGTATGCAGAAGACATTTGACAGTTTTAACAGCGGTGGAATGCAATTTATGGATTTTTCCAATCTGCCGAATATGAACATGAACCAGTTTACACCGGTCGATGATATACCCAAGAAACAAAAAGTTAAGAAAAAGAAGAAAAAAGAAGCAGAACAGGAACAGCCGGAACTTACATTAAGTACCATTCCTGCACCGCACGAGATGAAAGCGAAGTTAGATGAATATGTGATCGGACAGGAATATGCAAAGAAAGTAATTTCTGTCGCAGTATATAATCATTATAAGAGAGTTTTGACAGATTCTATGGATGATATTGAGATTGAAAAATCCAATATGCTGATGGTTGGACCAACCGGATCCGGTAAGACATATCTTGTTAAGACGATTGCCCGTATATTAAATGTACCGCTTGCCATTACAGATGCAACCACATTAACGGAGGCGGGATATATCGGTGATGATGTTGAGAGCGTATTGTCGAAGCTGTTGGCGGCAGCCGATAATGATGTAGATAAAGCGGAACGCGGTATTGTATTTATTGATGAGATCGACAAGATTGCAAAGAAACGGAATACCAATTCAAGAGATGTGAGTGGAGAAGCGGTTCAACAGGGATTGCTGAAAATATTAGAGGGAGCCGAAGTTGAGGTTCCGGTTGGCTCCGGCAGTAAGAATGCGATGGTTCCATTGACTACGATGAATACACGGAATATTTTATTTATCTGTGGAGGTGCATTTCCGGATGTAGAGGATATTATTAAAGCGCGCTTAAATAAGAAATCTTCGATTGGATTCCAGGCGGATCTGAAAGACAAATATGACAAGGATCGCAATCTTCTTTCGAAGATCACAGTCGAAGACTTAAGAGAATTTGGTATGATACCGGAATTCTTAGGACGACTGCCGATTCTCTTTACATTAGAGGGGCTGGATGAGGATATGTTAGTCCAGATCATGAAAGAGCCAAAGAATGCAATTTTGAAGCAATATAAGAAATTATTGGCATTAGATGGTGTAGATCTACGATTTGATGACAGCGCCTACCACGCAATTGCCAAACGCGCGTTGGAGAAGAATACAGGAGCCAGAGCACTTCGGGCGATTATAGAGGAATTTATGCTGGATATCATGTATCAGATTCCGAGAGATGATAACATCGGACGGGTTACGATCACGAAGGATTATATTGAAGGAACCGGTGGACCATTATTAGAGATGCGCGGAGCACTGGCATTAGAAGAAGATGAGAATCCTTCGCTGGATGCAGAATGAAAGTGAATGGATTGGGAATGTTATACATCATAAATATGTTAAGGAGGCACATATATCATGGAACGTAGAAATGCATGGAAAGATTATGACAAAAAGGAAACAAAAGAGTTAGAAAAATTATGTAAGGATTATCGGAAATTCTTAGATAATGGAAAGACAGAGAGAGAATGTGTAAAGTATATCGTGCATTTGGCAGAAAAAGCAGGATACCAGGATTTGGAAAATGTGATCCAATCCGGCAAGAAGATTAAATCCGGTGATAAATTATATGCTGTTAATATGAAAAAAGCGATTGCTTTGTTTCAGATTGGTACCGCACCGTTAGAGGAAGGTTTGAATATTCTTGGTGCGCATATTGATTCTCCAAGAATGGATGTCAAGCAGAATCCGCTTTATGAAGATACAGATCTGGCATATTTAGATACGCACTATTATGGTGGTATTAAGAAATATCAGTGGGTTACACTTCCGCTTGCAATTCATGGTGTGGTTGCCAAGAAGAATGGAGAAGTAGTGGATATTGTGATCGGTGAAGAGGAAACGGATCCGATCTTCTGTGTGACTGACTTGTTGATTCATCTTGCAGGTGAGCAGATGGATAAGAAGGCTGCCAAAGTGGTAGAGGGTGAACAGCTAGATATCTTAGTTGGCAGCAGACCTTTAGCCAAGGAAGAAAAAGAGCCGGTTAAGAAGATGGTACTGTCAATTCTGAAAAAGAAGTATGATATAGAAGAAGAAGATTTCTTATCCGCAGAGTTGGAGATCGTTCCGGCGGGTAAGGCAAGAGAGGCAGGATTAGATGCTTCTATGATCATGGCATATGGTCAGGATGACAGAGTATGTGCGTATACTTCCGCAGCGGCAATGTTTGATATGGGAGAAGTAACACGAACTGCGTGTTGCCTGTTAGTAGATAAGGAAGAGATTGGTTCAGTCGGTGCAACCGGTATGCAGTCTAAGTTCTTTGAAAATACAGTAGCTGAATTGATGGATGCAATGGGACAGTATTCAGAACTGAAATTAAAGAGATGTTTGGCAGGATCTTATATGTTATCTTCCGATGTGTCTGCGGCCTATGATCCAAACTTTGCAAGTGCGTTTGAAAAGAAAAATGCAGCATATTTTGGACGGGGCGTTGTGTTTAACAAATTTACAGGTGCCCGTGGTAAATCCGGATCGAACGATGCAAATGCAGAGTATATTGGAAAGCTTCGTAAGATTATGGATGACAATGGTGTTGCATTCCAGACAGCAGAACTTGGTAAAGTAGATATTGGTGGAGGCGGAACCATTGCTTACATCTTATCATTATATGGAATGAATGTAATTGACAGTGGCGTTGCGGTGTTGAATATGCATGCACCATGGGAAATTACAAGTAAAGCCGATGTCTATGAGGCATATAAGTCATATAAGGCATTTTTAAAGGATGCGTAAGGAACGTTGCAGGATTTCTCTGAATAGTATAGAGGAGAACAATGCGGGCGTGAACGGTTATGACATGTGAAGAAATGATCTATAGCAATGATTATTCCGATTATAGTATTAACTTTCTAGAGGGGTTCGAAGGAGCAGAGGAGATCTATCGAACGGGCTGCGTGAATGTGATCAATTCGAAGATTGCAATTTTGCACATGCCGCGCAAAGAAGATTATCTCACTTTGCTGGAACGAACCCCTTATTCTTATATTCCCAAATTATTTGGTCAGATGGATTCATCCAATATAGAAGCAATTGGTGTAAAAAAGGTGCAAAATGCAAACAATTTGAGTTTGGGTGGGAAAAATGTGATTGTTGGAGTGATTGACACAGGGATAGATTATCAAAACCCACTTTTTTTAGACAGCTCAGGGAAGTCTCGAATTGGTGTTATATGGGATCAAACGATAAATGGATTAGAAAAAAGTGATGAAAACCTTAATGCATATTATGGGGCGGTATATACAAAATCACAGATCAATCAGGCGTTAGGTGGGTCGGAACCTTACGAAATTGTTCCGTCAAGAGATGAGAATGGACATGGAACCTTTTTAGCAGGAATTGCTGCAGGAGGTCAGAATCAGGAAAATGATTTTAAGGGAATAGCAGATCAGTCGGAGATTGCAGTTGTAAAATTAAAGAAAGCAAAGCCATATTTAAAGCACTTTTTTGGTGTGCCGGAAGAAAAGGACGCATATTCAGAAACGGACATTATCTATGCAGTGGATTTTCTTTATCGATATGCCCAAAGCAGAAATCGTCCGGTTTCTATATTGATCGGGGTAGGAAGCAGCAATGGTGGACATCTTGGACATACATTTTTGGAACAGTATTTAGCCCTTCTTCTTGAAAATGCCGGGATTATGGTAAGTGCACCTGCCGGAAATGAGGGGAGTGAGCGGTTGCATTATTCGGGCGGTCTGGAAGAAAATGAGGAGTATGAAACAGTAGAATTAAATGTTGGAGAGGAACAAAAATCCCTGACGCTTGAATTATGGGGAAAACCGCCGACTACATTTGCACTTGGAATTATTTCTCCGCAGGGGGAACAGTTAGAGCGGATTCCGCCGAGGTTTGGACAGGAGGAAGTTATACAGTTGCCGCTTTCCCGTTCGGAGATATATGTTGCATATCAGATGGTTGAAATCTATACCGGTGAAGAACTGATCTTTGTCAGACTTACGAATCCGACACCGGGTATATGGACGTTCCAGGTGTATACAGATGAAGGAAAACGGCGTAATTTTAATATATGGCTTCCGATTCGGCAGTTTTTACAGACAGACACTTACTTTTTAAATGCCAATCCGGAAAATACGATTACTGTTCCGGGAAATGCACCTGTCGTGATGACAATGACAGCATATAATCATTTAAATGGAAGTATTTATGCAAATGCCGGCAGAGGATATGTGATGGGACACCGTGTGAAACCGGATCTGGCGGCACCGGGAGTGAATGTGTTTGGTCCGGGGTTGAGAAACCGGTTTGTAACAAAGAGTGGTACATCGGTTGCGGCGGCGCATAGTGCGGGAATTATGGCGTTATTTTTACAATGGAACATTGAACATCCGGAGTTTGGTTATTTCTATGCAACACAGATTCAGAGTTTTTTCCGAAAGTCAGCAGTCCGTCAGACGCAGGATATGTATCCGAATTCTGTCTGGGGATATGGGATAATAAATATGGAGAGGGTGTTTGATCAGTTCCGGTTTGCGTATCCGGGGAATTATACATTGCTGAATATTCTTGACTAAATTACTAGGAAAAGAGTATAATATAAGAATGTACGAGGTGTTTGCAGGTGTGAATGGGAAATGCAGCCCCGGAATGAAGGATAAAGGAGAGATATCAATTGAAGATTTCAACTAAGGGAAGATATGCATTACGGTTAATGCTTGATCTGGCACAGAATAATACCGGAGAAATGATACGCGTGAAGGAGATTTCGGAACGTCAGGGAATCTCTGAAAAATATTTAGAACAGATTATTACTATGTTAAAACGGGCCAATTATGTAAAAAGTCTGCGCGGGGCACAGGGAGGATACCGGCTGGCGAAGGAACCCAAAGAATATACGGTCGGAATGATCTTGCGCCTTACGGAAGGTAATATGAATCCGGTCGCATGTTTGGAAGATGAGATCAATCAATGTGAGCGTGCGGATTCTTGTATTACGCTGCGATTATGGACGATGCTGGATGATGCGATCAAAGGCGTGATTGATCATGTGACGCTTCAGGATATGTTGGATTGGGGTCAGGAAAAGGGAGATAATTATATTATTTAGAAATTATAGGCTATAGGATTATATTGATTTGCAATATGTGATAAAAAGCCCTTATGCTACGACGCAATGAAGTAGTATAAGGGCATCTTTTATTTATTGGGTAACAATATTTAATAACTGGTTGCTGCGTGCTATGAATTTGGTCATTGCCTCTGCGTCAAGAGGAGCGTGTGCTAACATTGCCAGATCATATAACTGCTCACAGATCAAAGAAGTGTGTTCGCCTTCCGGATTATCCAATACATATTGAACTAAATGGTTATTTGCATTTAATACAAGTGTCTGGGAATCGCCGCCAAACATAGAAGGATCCATTGCTCCGCCCATGCTGTACATTTTCATCATATCCTGCATTCTTCTGGTCTCTTCCGGAAGCGTGATCATGGAAGAAATGTCGGCGTTCTTTAATTTCTCAACTTTGACAGTCAATTTGTCATTCGATAAGGCTTTCTTAAAGATCTCTGATAACTTGTCGGTGGTCTCTTTTAACTCTTCCTCCGGGATATCCTCTTTGAAGGTGTTGGTGATATCGGAGTCAATACGCGTAAACTTGATACCCTCATTCTTTTGCTCTGTATGTGTAATAAACGGAGTATCAATGTTATGCGTCAATACAACTGCATCAATGCCCTGTTCTTTGAACATGTTGATATATTGCGATTGTACTTTCTCGTCATCTGTGTAGAAGACTGTATTCTCGTATTTCTCTTTGCCGGCTTCTAAGTATTCAGATAATGTGAGGTATTTGCCATCGATATTCTTATACAGAATATAATCTTTCATTTTGTCATCAAACTTGTCATCTTTCAGACAACCAAATTTGATAAACGGACTTAAATCATCCCAGTAGCTTTCGTAAGTCTCGCGCTCTGTTTTAAACATGCCGGAAAGCTTGTCTGCAACTTTCTTTGTAATGTAATCAGAAATCTTTTTAACAAATCCATCATTCTGTAAAGCACTACGGGATACATTTAACGGAAGATCCGGACAATCGATAACACCCTTTAATAATAATAGGAATTCCGGAATAACTTCCTTGATGTTGTCAGCAATGAATACCTGATTGTTATATAATTTGATCGTACCCTCTAATGTGTCGTACTCAGAGTTGAATTTAGGGAAGTACAGGATACCTTTTAAGTTAAATGGATAATCCATGTTCAAATGAATCCAGAATAAAGGCTCTTTGAAGTCTAAGAAGACTTTGCGGTAAAATTCCTTGTATTCTTCATCGGAACATTCATTTGGATGCTTCGTCCATAATGGATGAATATCATTGATTGGTTTCTCGGCAGGTTCTTCTTTATCTTCTGTCTGCTCTGCTGAATCAGCAGATGTATCATCTGTAGAAGTCTCTGTTGTGGTTGCGTCAGTCTCTTCCGTAGCGTTTTCGCCTTCTACGGTGTCATCCGCTGTCTCTTTTGCGGTGTCAGCATTTGTGAAGAAAATCTCTTCCGGCATGAAAGAACAGTATTTCTCTAATACTTCCTTAACACGGTATTCATTCGCAAATTCGTAGCTGTCCTCATTTAGGTAAAGAGTGATCTCTGTACCGTGAACATCGCGATCACCGGTAGACATCGTGTATTCTGTGCCGCCGTCACATTCCCAGAAGACAGGTTCTGCGTCTTCTTTATAGGATAAAGTATTGATCGTTACCTTGTCTGCAACCATGAAAGTGGAGTAGAAACCAAGACCGAAATGACCGATGATCTGGTCATCGTTCGCCTTATCTTTGTATTTCTCCAGGAAATCGGATGCACCGGAAAATGCAATCTGATTAATATATTCATTGACTTCTTCTGCAGTCATACCGATACCGTTATCAATAAAGGTAAGTGTCTTGTCGTTCGGACTTGCAATAACATCAATACGATATTTGTTATCGTCGGATTCCTCATATTCTCCAATTAAAGCTAATTTACGAAGCTTAGTCACTGCATCGCATGCATTGGATACTACCTCACGAATGAAAATATCGTGATCGGAATATAACCACTTTTTAATAATTGGGAAGATATTATCACTGTTGATGGATAAGCTTCCTTTTTTCTTTCTAGGCATATAAAACATCTCCTTATATTAATCTGTATTGAATATACATATTTGATACAAGCAATATAATAGTTCATTAGTTGAGAAAAGTCAAGAAAAAATTAGCACTCAAAACAAATGAGTGCTAACAAAAAGGAGTGCGCTTGCGATTCACATTTTTGTAAAAAGATAATCACATTTTCACACGAAGGGAGAACGACTTTGAGAAATGGCGAAAAGCTTGAAAATAAAGGGATAGCAGGAGAAAACTACTGGCATGTAATGTTGAAAGATTTGAATAATGTGACTAATTTGGAAGAGAAATAATCTTCTAAATTTTTGTCCATTGTAAATATTTTGTATGAAATTCCGCATATCACATTTAATTTCTGCTCGTGGAATACAATATTGGCGTAAATTCCGTCGATATCATTTGCATGTAAAGAAGAACCGGCATGTGATAATTCCGCCTGAATCATCTGCTCCGGAAAGCGTAATACAATCTTCATAGAGGAAGGAGTACGTTTTCCTCTGATCAGGAGAAATACTTTGTGTTTTGCCATTGACCAGGACAGGTAACCGGATGAACTGGCTCCCATGGCGGATAATTCCTCTTCGGAAAAAAAGTCTTTATTCAAATGCCCGTCTAATGTATAGAGCATATCGGTACGCATCTCACCGGAGATAAATTCGTATGAATCAAATGCAGAAGATTGTAAGAGCAACTGCATGAAGTCTTTGATATCTAATATTTCAATTGAGCGCATGGAACGGAATCCTTTCTATATATAATAGGTAGAAACAAGGAATTGCCGGTTTCTGCCATGTAGATTGTACCATAGATTATAAAGAAATGATATTATAAAATATGGTTTTCGGATAGAATGTGATATAATATAGGAAGGAACACAACGATCAGGAGGTATTACAATGGAACAATGGCTAAATCTGTTAAGAGAAGGCGTGACGGCAGCACATACAATTGCGTTTGTGAAAAATGATTTATTAGAAAATGGATTTGAAGAATTAGAAACCGGTCAGGTGTGGAATCTGCAAAAGGGCGGGAAATATTATGTAAACTTGTTCGGCACGAACTGTATGGCATTTCGTGTGAGTGACAGGATGACGGAAGGAACCTCTCCGGCATTCCGGATTGCGATGGCACATAGTGATTATCCGTGTTTTCAGATCAAACCACAACCAGAAATCTATTCTAAAAATGTGACGAAATTAAATGTTGAAATATACGGTGGTATGTATCAGAAATCCTGGCTGGACCGCCCGTTAGGGATTGGTGGCAGTCTGGTTGTCAGAGGGACGGACGCATTTCATCCGAATACGGTTCTGTATCGAAGTAATAAACCGTTATGTATTATTCCAAGTCTGGCAATTCATATGGATCGGGAATTGAATAAAAAGGGTGCACTGGATACCGGTAAAGAGTTAGTGCCTCTTATGAGCCTGTCTGAAAAGGCAGATTTATTAGAATATATTGCAAAAGAATGTAATCTGGAAAAAGAGGATATTTTATCATATGATTTATATACTTTTGTTATGGATGCACCTGTGTTTGTAGGAACAGACTCTTCCTTAGTCGCATCCCCGCGGTTAGATAATCTGACATCGGTTGCGGCATTACAGGAAGGAATAAAAAAATGTGATACTATGCCGGATGATACGGTTGATGTGATGGTTGTTTTTGATAATGAAGAAGTTGGAAGCCGGACAAAGCAAGGAGCAGACAGTGAATTGTTATCCTGGATCATTGAGAAGATTGGAAAACAATTGAATGATGGATTTGATAAATGTGATATAATGAAAGAAAGTTTTCTCTTATCGGTAGATGTGGCACATGCGGATCATCCAAATTATCCGGAAAAAAGTGATGCAACCAATCTTGCAGGATTGGGGAATGGTTTTTCTATTAAACGCAGTGTTGGACAAAAATATGGCACAACGGCAATGAGTGCAGCAACGTTGATCGATATATGTGAGCGTAAAAAGATTCCGTATTCTGTTGCAATCAACAAGACCGGAATTCCGGGTGGCAGTACGTTAGGACCGATTGTGTCTGCTCATTTACCGTTTCCTTGTGCGGATATCGGTATGCCGATTCTTGCCATGCATTCAGCATGTGAATTAGGAGCAGTTGCAGATTATGAAGCACTCCGGAAATTCCTGCTTGCATTTTACCAGATATAGACAGTATAAGAAGTATATTTTCCTTTATACTAAGAACAACGCATGATTTGTTGTAAATATAATTTGTATGGAGGAAGTTATGAAAGCTATTGTAAATCAGGAAGGTTGTATCAGTTGTGGCTTGTGCGTCAGCACCTGCCCGGAGGTATTTGCATTTGATGAGGATGGCGTTGCGATTGCCAACGGACAAATGGATGATGCCAATTATGCTGTGGTAGAATCTGCAAGAAATGCATGCCCGGTGGAAGTAATTGATATAGTAGAGGATTAAAAATATTCCACAAGCCGTTTTTCGATGTGTTGCAGGATCAGATATAACAGCATGGCAATCACACAAAGGATCAGAATAGATAATAACACATGACTCATTTTGAAGGTCTGGGAGCCGTATATGATCAGGTATCCCAGGCCTTCTCTTGCTGCCAGAAATTCTCCGATGACGACTCCGACTAAACAAAGTCCGATATTTACTTTCATGATGCTTAGGATGTTTGGCACGTTATAGGGCAAAACAACCAGCCGTAGACATTGAAAACGATTTCCGCGGAGTGTTTCGATCAGTTTGATCTTATCGGAGTCCACGTTAACAAAGCCGGTATAGATATTTAAAATGCTGCCAAAGATTGCAACGGAGCAGGCACATACGATGATCGTTGTCTTGTTTGCACCAAGCCATACGATCAGTACAGGTGCCAGTGCGGATTTGGGAAGAGCATTTAGTATAACCAGATACGGTTCCAATACTTTGGAAAGTGTTTTATTCCACCAGAACAGGGTAGCAATGATCAGACTGCCCACGATCACAATTGCAAAACCGATCAACGTTTCATATAAAGTAATGCCAATGTGATAAAACAAGGATCCGTCTATGGTCATCGCAATGCAGGTGCTGGCCAGACGGGACGGACTACAGAAAATGAAATCATTGATCCAATGGTTACGGGCAGAAATTTCCCAAAGAATCAGAAAACCGGAAAATATCAGTATTTGATAAAGCCTGATCGCAAACCGGTTTCTTTTTATTTTCCGGACATATTCACGCTGTGCGGAGGAAATGGCGGTATCAGGAATTGAAGTCTTCGTTTTCATCGTATAAAGCCTCCCAGATCTTGTTATAATATTCATTGAATTCCGGGGTGTTCCGGACAGATTTTGGTGTACGGTTTTCCATATTAAAATGGATCGGGACAATGGTCTTGATCGTTCCGGGTCTTTTGGTAAGTACAATGACACGGTCAGACATGGAAATTGCTTCGGCTAAATCGTGAGTGACCAATAAGGTACTGATTTCTTTTTCTTTAATGATCGAACCGATGTCATCCGATACGTTCAGACGGGTCTGATAATCTAAGGCACTAAAGGGTTCGTCTAATAATAAAACATCCGGTGACAGGGCAAGTGTGCGGATCAAAGCAGCCCTTTGACGCATTCCTCCGGACAGATGTCTTGGGTAAGCATTTCGGAAATCCCATAATCCGTAAGTTTTTAGCAGCTCATCAATGATCGCCAAATGTTTTCTGTCACATTTTTTCTGAATCTCTAATCCTAATGTCAGATTTTTATAGATAGTACGCCACTCTAACAGATGGTCTTTTTGCAGCATGTAACCGATATTGGCAGGGGCATTGGTTGAGGAATTGCCGGAAAAACGGATTGTTCCGGAGGTGACCGGCAAAAGACCGGCCACCAGATTCAGAAGGGTTGTTTTGCCGCAACCACTCGGGCCAACAAATGAAATAAATTCATTTTTATATAGTTTGAATGAAATATCTTTAAGAGAAAGCGTTTCACAAGATATTGTATGATATGTGTAATTTACATTAAAAAATTCTAGCAATGGTGTTGTCAATTTTTAACACTCCCCGTTATCCTATATTATAGTGTATTCAAAAGCATGCAAAATGCCCGTATATACCGGAATCCATCCCTTGACGAAAAAATAATCATTCATTATAATAAGCAGGCTTAGAAAAATGAGAAGAATTATACGATGGAATAATTTGATTGAAAATGCGAAAACTAATAAAAAGCATTGAGAATGGGAGCAATCATGGCGAAGATAACAAGAGCGCAGTTGGCACAGCGAAGAAGAATTGAATTGTATAAAAAGGTCATTATTTATGGTTTTCTGGTATTGACAATTCTGCCAATCTTAACGAGTGTATTCCTATTATATAAGGTAGATAAGTTAGAGGAGCGTTTGGAATATGCATTGAGTGAAGATGGCGGGGATTATCTGACATTGAGACAGAGCAGGGATGCATTAAAGGATAATCCGAATGTCAATAGCGGACGGTTTGCCACATCTGTAAAATCAGTTCTGGGAACAACGAATGCAAAAGGTGGTAAAGCGGATAATACAGCGGATACAGAAACTATAACACCGGATGCGACAGAGGCAGATAAGGAGTCGGCTGCGGAAGAACAGACACCAGAAAAAGATGTGAAACGTGTCTATCTTACGTTTGACGATGGACCGTCTATATATACCGGACAGATATTGGATGTATTAGCTGCCAATAATGTGAAAGCTACATTTTTTGTGATCGGACGCGACAAAGAATATTATGACTACTATCGCCGGATCGTGGATGAAGGACATACAATCGGAATGCATTCTTACAGTCATGTATATCAGGATGTATACGCTTCGGTTGAATCCTTTGGAAATGAGATTGAACAGTTAAATCAGTTAATATATGATGTGACTGGTGTAAAAAGCAACATTTTCCGATTCCCGGGTGGAAGCTCAAACAATGTGGCACCACTTCCGATTCAGGATTATATCGCATATTTAAATGAGCATGATATTAATTATTATGATTGGAATGCATTGAACGGGGATGCCGTCACATCCGGTCTGACACCGGAACAACTGGTAAGTAATATCATGAATGATGTGGAGAACAACAGGGATTCAATCGTGCTGATGCATGATCTGCAGACTACCCATACAACGGTAGAATCGTTACAGTTGCTGATCGATACGTTGAAGAGTAAAGGATATGAAATGCTCCCGATCAGTGAAGAAACACCATTGATACAGCATGTTTCCTGTAATTCCGTAGAAGAATGATAAATACAAATATAGTAAAAATGACGAATGCAAGGGAGAGGTTAGAGAACCCCGGTTTGTATTCGTCATTTTTTTTGTTTATAAAATAAGGGAATGCCGGCAGGACTGGAATCTACAGGCTGGTTGTGGTATTATATTTAGCAGATGGATGATGATAAAGAATTTGATATTCATACTAAGATAGAGAAAATCGGGGATGGACATATGACATATCAGACAGCGATGGAACATATTGCAGATATTGGAAAGACGGGAAGCATTTTAGGTCTTACGGCAGGGAAAGAGCTGTTGGACAGACTTGGTAATCCGCAGGATCAATTACAGGTGATACATGTGGCAGGAACGAACGGAAAGGGAAGTATCTGTACCTTTTTGGAGAGTATGTACCGGGCGGAAGGAAAAAGAGTTGGACGATATATATCGCCGACTTTGTATGGGTATCTGGAACGTTTTCAGATCGATGGAGTCTGGATGACGGAAGATGTATTTGCGGAATTGTTTGATATGGTATATCCGGTGCTGTTGAAGATGAGAGAAGATGCGGCTGCGATACCGACGGTGTTCGAAGTAGAGACAGTGATCGCCTTTTTATATTTTGTAAGAGAGCATGTGGATATGGTGATATTGGAGACCGGAATGGGAGGACGGGAAGATGCAACGAATGTAGTTGCAAGACCGGTATGTACCGTATTTGCATCCATTGGAATGGATCATATGCAGTTTCTCGGGGATACGATCGGGAAGATCGCATACCAGAAAGCAGGTATTATCAAACAGGAATGTCCGGTTGTCAGTTATCCGAATGTGCCGGAAGTATGCAGTGTGCTCGAAACAGAATGGAAACAGTGTAATAAGAATATGCCGGAGAGACCGGAATTCTGCGTTGTTAAGCGACAGGATGTAAGTGTAATATCAGAGACGATAGAAGGCAGCAGGTTCTGCTACAAAGGAGAAGAATACAGGATCTCCCTGCCGGGTTCTTATCAGATATATAATGCGGTAACAGCGATTGAGACCAAACTGCTGCTGGATGGAAATGTGAACAGGGAAGCTTTGATGAATGTAAAGTGGCCTGCACGTTTTGAATGTGTATGTACGAGACCGTTGTTGATACGGGACGGAGCGCATAATATAGATGGTGTGAAAGCACTGAGGGAAAGCATTGAAAAACATTTTACAAATAGACGTCTAATCTTTATAATAGGAATATTAAAAGATAAGGAATATGAGAAGATGGTTGCCATATTATGTCCGATGGCTGAATGTGTTTTTACGATCACTCCGCCAACGGAAAGGGGATTGCCCGGAGCAGTGCTGCGGGATGCGATTCTGCCATATTGCAAAGAGGTATCGGATTGTGAATCTGTAAAGGATGCAGTTGAGCAGGCAGAACATAAATGGAATCAGTACAATGAGGAGGGAATGCCGGCAGTGATCATTGCCTGGGGTTCTTTATCCTATATGGGACTCATAGGAAGGAATTAGATGAAACAGATCGATCAGATTATGGCACATCCGCTGTTTAAAGAGGCAATGTGCGGGATAGAAGATGCAGAACAGGATCGTATATTTTGCAGACATGGGATGGAGCACTGTCTGGATGTAGCCCGGATTCTGTACATTATGGTATTGGAACGGAATCTTCCGTATCGTAAGGACATGATATATGCGACAGCACTGTTGCATGATATCGGAAGATATGAGGAGTACCGGGGACAGGTTTCTCATCATGAAGCGGGGGGAAGGCTGGCGAAGATCATCTTATCAGAGTGTGGATTTTCGCAGGAAGAGGTGGAACAGATTGTACAGGCAATCTGTAAGCACAAGGATTATAATGAGGAAGATGATACATTTTCGCAGTTGCTATATCGGGCAGATAAGGTAAGCCGGGGCTGCTATTCCTGTAAAGCCGGTCAAGAATGTTATTGGAACGAGAGCAAACGGAACCGGACAGTACAATACTGAATAAGGCATGCAGCTGATGCAATCAAATATATATTATGAAGGGGAATGGAAGAATGAGAATAGGCGCAAAAGAGTTTGACTTAGAGAATGAATTTTATGTAATGGGAATCCTGAATGTAACACCGGATTCTTTTTCGGACGGAGGACGATATAACGATCTGGATCATGCACTGCAACAGGCAGAACGGATGGTGGAGGAAGGTGCAGCTATTTTAGATGTCGGTGGAGAGTCCACAAGACCGAATCATATCAAGATCTCTTCAGAGGAAGAGATAGAAAGGGTATGTCCGGTGATCGAGGCATTGAAACAACGTTTTGATGTGCCGGTGTCTCTGGATACTTACAAATCGGACGTAGCCGTAGCCGGTATTGAGGCAGGAGCCGATCTATTAAATGATATCTGGGGACTCAAATGGGACGGAACAATGGCAAAAGTGATCGCAGATGCAGGAATTGCATGTTGTCTGATGCATAATCGGAGAGAAAAAGTTTATAACGATTTGGTTGAGGACGTTTTGAATGATCTTAGAGAGTGTGTTGATTTGGCACTGGCGGCAGGAATTGCCAAAGACAAGATCATGCTGGATCCGGGAATCGGATTTGCAAAAGATCTGGATCAGAATCTGTCTGTGATGAAACATATAGAACGCATCAAAGAGCTGGGATATCCGATCCTGCTTGGAACGTCGAGAAAATCCATGATCGGTCTGACGTTGGATCTTCCTGTGTCGGAGCGGGAAGAAGGGACTCTGGCAACCTCTATTATTGGATTGATGGAGGGATGTTCGGTTTTCCGTGTGCATGATGTAAAGACGAATATGAGAGGACTTAGGATGGCGCAGGCAATCTTGAAAGCAAGATGACAGTCAGAATTACAGAATGTTAAAATATGGTTAAATATGTCGATAAAATGGTCAATAATAGAACATATATTTAACAATCAGGCGTTTAGGGTTATGATAGAATAGGAGAGGATACATGGACCAGATTATTATTGAAAATTTGGAAATATTTGGATATCATGGCGTATTTGAAGAGGAAGCATTTCTTGGACAGAAGTTTATTGTCGATGCAAGACTTTATTTAGATACCAGACCGGCGGGACAGACGGATGACCTGACCCAATCATTAGATTACGGTGAGGTTTGCCAGTTCATTAAGAAATTAGTGGAAACAGAACGCTATATGCTGATCGAAAAGATTGCAGAAGAGATTGCGAGCGGGCTCCTGCTGACATATGATCTACTTCAAAAAGTAGAGATCACGGTGAAGAAACCCTGGGCACCGGTTCGGGTTCATTTAGATACGGTTGCAGTCAGAATCGAAAGAGGATGGCATACGGTGTATCTGTCAATCGGGTCGAATATGGGTGATAAAGAAGGATACTTGGATTTTGCGATCGATCGTTTGAATGCTTTGCCAGATACGAAGGTGACGGAAGTTTCGGATTACATAGAAACGGAACCGTATGGAGATGTTGAACAGGATAATTTCCTGAATGGAGCACTGAAGATTCAGACTTTGAAGAGTCCGGAAGAATTATTAGACACAACGATGGCTATTGAGCAGGAGGCACACCGTGAACGGATCGTTCATTGGGGGCCGAGAACATTGGATATTGATATTTTGTTTTATGATGATGCGATCATACATACAAAACGGTTGACGGTTCCTCATATTGAGATACCCAAACGGACATTTGTGTTAGAACCGCTTGCGGCTATTGCTCCTTATTATATGCATCCGATATTGCATACATCTGTGCTGGAATTACTTCAGAGGCTGGAAGCGCAAGAAGATTAGACGGAATACTTCAAATACAAGGAGAAGAAAATGATACAGGATTTAAGTGTTACCAGAGAGGAAATTGACAAAGTAGATAAGCAGATTGTAGAACTGATCGAAAAGAGAATGGATCTTGCATTACAGGTTGCGGAATATAAGATGTCTACCGGTAAGCCGATATATGACAGACAAAGAGAATTGGAGAAATTAGACAAGCTTGGTCATATGGCAAGTACGGAATTTAATGCGAAAAGTGTACAGGAGTTGTTTTTACAGATCATGTCCGTGTCACGCAGATACCAGTACCGGGTGATCGGTGATCGGGATCATGTGATCGAGAAAATGTTTACCAAGATTGCTCATTTGAATATTACAGATAAGACGAAGGTAGTATATGCAGGTGTGCCTGGTGCATTTGCCGAGACAGCGATGGTTGCCTATTTTGGCGAGAAGATTAATGGATCAAATGTGAAGGATTTTCATGAAGTGGCACAGAGTGTGGCAGAAGGAAAGGCAGATTATGGTGTGTTGCCGATCGAGAATTCTACAGCCGGATTTGTCAATGGAATATATGATCTGTTAGATCGCTTTTCATTATCAATTGTAGGGGAACAGAAAGTTTGTGTTAATCAATGTCTGTTGGGAATTCCGGGAACGGAGTTGTCAGATGTAAAGACGGTGTTTTCCCATCCACAGGGATTGATGCAGTCGAAGGAGTATTTGGAACAGACGGACTGGAAACAGGTCAGTATGGCGAATACCGCATTAAGTGCAAAGAAAGTGCATGATGACATGGACAAGACGCAGGTCGCAATTGCCAGTCAGAGAGCAGCTCAGATTTATGGACTTTCTGTATTAAATCCAAAGTTAAATGTTTCGGATAACAATACAACTAGATTCGTAATTGTATCAAAGGAAAGGGAATATGAGGAAAAGGCAAATAAGGTGAGTATATCATTTTCGTTGCCGCATACATGTGGTACCTTATACAATATTCTGGCTCATTTCATTTTCAATAACGTAAATATGACAAGTATTGAGTCAATTCCGTTATCCGGGAAACAGTGGGAATATTGTTTTTTTGTAGATTTTGAAGGTAATTTGGGTGATGTTGATGTAGTGAATGCCTTAAAAGGCATTATGGCTGAGACGGAGAATTTCAGAATCCTTGGATGTTTTGTCTCAGAACAGTAGAACAGGAGGAATGTATATATGGCATACAAAACATTTGCTGCAATTGATGTCGGCTCGACAGATGTGACCATGAAGATATTTGAGGTTACGGCCAAAAAGGGATATCGGCAGTTGGATTATGTCAGCAATATCATTGAACTGGGTTCAGACACCTATGCGGATGGATATATTTCACAGGAATCGGTTGAGAAATTATGTGATATACTGACCGGCTTCTCTGAAAAAATGAAAGAATATGGAACCGTGGATTATTGTGCATATGCAACGAGTGCAATAAGAGAAGCAAAGAATAATCAGATGGTATTGGATCTTATTAAACTCCGGACATCTTTCAAGGTTCAGATATTAAGCAATTCGGAACACCGCTTTCTAATGTACAAAGGGCTTGCGGTCAAACAGGAACATTTTGAAAAAGTGGCAGAGAAGAATACGGCAATTGTGGATATCGGAGGTGGAAGCATTCAGATATCACTTATGAATAACGGGAAACTGACAGCGACACAGAATCTTCCAATCGGTGCGTTGCGTGTCAGAGACCGCCTGGCAACGTTACGCTTTGATACAGCACATTTAGAGCGTGTAATGGAGGAATTCATTGCAAATGAGATTGATGCATTCCGTCATTACTATCTGGGCGACAAAATGATCAAAAATGTAATTGCGATCGGAGATGAGATCGGTAATCTGATCCAGATCGTGCCGGAATTGCAGATACATGACCAGATTGATGAGAAACAGTTAAAGATCATATTTGATAAATTATTACAAAAGAAACCATCTGATCTTGCAGCAGAATATAAGATTCCTTATGAACGTGCCACGCTGTTACTGCCGGCAGCCATGATCTATGGTATTTTTCTGCGGCAGTCCAAGGCAGATCTGATCTGGACACCCAATATTGATCTGTGTGACGGTATTATCGTGGATGAGATGGAAAAGAAGAAACGTATTTTCTTTGAAAGAGATTTTATAGATGACATCCGCTCCTCCGTATTGCAGATTGCAAAGAAGTATCGGTGCAACAAAGAACATAATGTAAATGTTACAAGGATTGCATGTCAGATCTTTGATAAAACAAAGAAGATTCATGGACTGAAAGAGAAAGAAAGATTGCAGTTAGAGATTGCGGCGACATTACATGATTGCGGTAAATTTATCAACATGAACAATGCAGGAGAGAATTCTTATGCAATTATCATGTCGACGGAGATTATGGGATTGTCACATAAGGAGCGCGAGGAGATTGCAAATATCGTAAAATATAATTCTCTGCCGTTTCCGGATTACAGAGAGATACAAGGGGAGATTGGCGAATGTAATTATATGACGATTGCCAAACTGGTTGCAATCTTAAGGGTTGCGAATGCAATGGATCGTTCCCATAAGCAGAAAGCAAGTGCATATAATATCGTGGTGAAGGATAAGCAGTTATTGATCACAATCGATACGTTATATGATCTTACATTAGAGAGAGGTCTGTTTACGGACAAAGCTGAGTTTTTTGAACTTGTGTACGGGATCAAACCGGTATTGAAGCAGAAAAGGAGTATTTGATTATGAAGGAAAAGAGTAAATATTTAAAGCCGGAATACCTTGAGAATAGAGAACTTTCCTGGCTCCAGTTTAATAAGAGGATTCTCGCGGAAGCAAAAGACAAAAATATATTGTTGTTTGAGCGGATCAAATTTTTAAGTATCACAGCTTCTAATCTGGACGAATTTTTTATGATCCGGATCGCTTCTTTGATGGATATGGTGCATGCAGGATATACGAAAAAAGATATTGCAGGCATGACTGCGAAAGAACAGTTAGAGGCAATTCTGCCGGAGGCAAAGGAATTCATGGCGGATCAGTATACGACACTGAATCGTTCCCTTCTGCCACAATTGGAAAAATGCGGTTTGCATCTGATCCGGCATCATGAAGACCTGACGGAGAAACAGGCACGGTATGTGGATGAGTATTTTATGAAGGATGTGTATCCGGTACTTACCCCGATGGCAGTGGATTCTTCAAGACCATTTCCACTGATTCAGAATAAGACATTGAATATCGGAGCATTGATCAAGGATAAGAAGAAGGAAAATGTCATTGATATTGCAACCGTACAGGTTCCGAGTGTACTTCCGCGGATTGTTGAGGTGCCGGCAACAAAAGAAGGCGGGACGGATATCATTTTGTTAGAGGAAGTGATCGAGCGGAATCTGGATAAATTATTCTTAAATTATACAATCTTGAGTGCGCATCCGTATCGTATTATGCGAAATGCAGATTTGACAATTGATGAGGATGATGCGGCGGATCTGTTAAAAGAGATTGAGAAACAGATCAAGAAACGGCAATGGGGGGAAGTGATCCGGTTAGAAGTTGCTGATACAATGGACAAACGTCTTCAAAAGAAGCTGATGGAGCAATTGAAAGTGGATGAAAATTATCTGTATAAGATCAAAGGACCTCTGGATCTGACTTTCTTAATGAAAGCATACGGATTAGAAGGATTTGACGAGTATCGTCTTCCAAAGTATATTCCACAGCCGGTTCCGGGACTGGATAAAGAACGGGGAATTTTTGAACAGATCAGAGAGCATGATATTTTATTGCATCATCCATATTATGAATTTACTCCGGTTATTGATTTTATCACGCAGGCAGCAAAGGATCCGGATGTATTAGCGATCAAGCAGACGTTGTATCGTGTCAGTGGTAATTCGCCAATTGTTGCGGCACTTGCAAAGGCGGCTGAAAATGGAAAACAGGTTACGGTTTTAGTCGAATTAAAAGCACGGTTTGACGAGGAAAATAATATCGGATGGGCGAAGATGCTGGAGAAAGCCGGCTGTCATGTAATTTATGGTCTGGTCGGTCTGAAGACACATTCCAAGATTGCACTGGTAGTCCGTAAAGAAGAAGACGGTATTCGCAGGTATGTTCATCTGGGAACCGGTAACTATAATGATGTAACGGCAAAATTATATACAGACATGGGTCTGCTTACCTGCAATGATGCGATTGGAGAGGATGCGACGGCGGTATTTAATATGCTTTCCGGATATTCCGAGCCACCGGCATGGAACAAGTTAATGGTTGCACCGATCTGGTTAAAGGATCGTTTCTTAATGCTGATCAACCGGGAGGCAGACAATGCGAAGAAGGGTAAGAAGGCAAGAATTGTTGCAAAGATGAATTCGCTTTGCGATCCGATGATCATTGAGGCATTATATAAGGCGAGTGCAGCGGGAGTGCAGATTGATCTGATCATTCGTGGAATCTGCTGCCTGAAAGTCGGAATCCCCGGTATCTCAGAGAATATCCGGGTAAGATCGATCGTTGGTAACTTTTTGGAACATTCCAGAATCTTTTATTTCTATAATGATGGATTTGAAGATGTATATATGGGAAGCGCAGACTGGATGCCGCGTAATCTGGACAAACGTGTAGAGATCACATTTCCGGTAGAGGATGAGACATTGAAACAGGAAGTAATTGATATCTTGAAATTACAGCTTGCCGATACATTAAAAGCACACATTTTGCTCCCGAATGGAAGGGAATATGCAAAGCAGGATCTTCGTGGATTGGAAAAGATTGCAGCACAGGATGAGTTCTGTAAGCAGGCAATGAACCGGAAGAGCAAGATTGACAAGGATGTTGTACGGAATATATTTGAACCGGCAGTTCCACCGACAGAAGAATAGAACGGAAATAGAAATTATCATAAAAACTACTTGACTTGCATACAAATGTATGGTAATCTATTCAAGTCGTGTGACAAGACAACAAAGCAGAGTATCCACTCTCACCTTAGCGCATGAGGCGACTCGGGTTGAATATTAGTAAGGATTTAATTGAGTTCTCTAATAGAAGTGGATGGTATGCTGTCCACTTCTTTTTTAATAATATGATATGAGATGGAGGTACAAAGCCATTAGCGAGTTAATGATTAATGAGCAGATTCGGGACAGAGAGATTCGTCTGATCGGATCAAATGGGGAGCAGTTAGGAATTATGTCAGCAAAGGATGCTATGAAGCTGGCGAGAGAAGCAGAATTAGATTTGGTGAAGATTGCCCCAACAGCAAAGCCACCGGTATGTAAGATCATCGATTATGGAAAATACCGTTATGAGCTTGCAAGAAAAGAAAAAGAAGCAAAGAAGAAACAGAAAACAATTGATATCAAGGAAGTTCGGTTATCTCCGAATATTGATACCAATGATTTGAATACCAAAGTCAATCAGGCAAGAAAGTTCTTATCAAAGGGAGATAAAGTCAAAGTAACTTTACGTTTCCGTGGTAGAGAGCTTGCACATGTGAATCAGAGTAAGGGAATCTTAGATGATTTTGCAAAACAGTTAGAGGATATCGCAGTGGTTGACAAACCTGCGAAGTTCGAAGGAAGAAGCATGATCATGTTCTTATCTGAGAAGAAATAGTTATATGCTGGAACCTTGTTCCGATTATATAAGAGACAACAGACATTTAAGGAGGAAATAAAAATGCCAAAATTAAAGACAAACAGAGCAGCAGCTAAGCGTTTTAAGAAAACAGGAACCGGTAAATTAAAGAGAAACAAAGCTTACAAGCGTCATATCTTAACCAAGAAGACTACTAAGAAGAAGAGAGATCTTAGAAAAGCAGCAATGATGGATAAGACAAATGAAAAGGTAATGAAGAAGATTTTACCTTATCTTTAAGATGGATTGAATTAGGAGGAAATAGAAATGGCAAGAGTTAAAGGCGGCGTAGGCGCAAAGAAGAGACATAACAGAACATTAAAGCTCGCAAAGGGTTATAGAGGAGCTAGATCAAAGCAGTATAGAGTAGCAAAGCAGTCAGTTATGAGAGCACTTACTTCTTCATATGCTGGTAGAAAGCAGAGAAAGAGACAGTTCAGACGTTTATGGATTGCCCGTATCAATGCAGCAGCAAGAATGAATGGATTATCTTATAGCAAGTTTATGTATGGCTTAAAGTTAGCTGGTGTTGACATGAACAGAAAAATGCTTGCTGAGTTAGCAGTTTCTGATGCAGAGGGATTTGCAAAATTAGCAGAAGTTGCAAAGGCTAAGCTTGCATAATACTGTATTTCATAGGTTGAGGGAGAAGAGAAGCGGATGTGTATGAGGCACATCTGCTTCAAAACTCAACAAATATTAAAAAGTTGCAATTTGGTGTTGCATTTTTAATGGAAACGTAGTAATATGTATAAGGTTCGTGTTTTGAACTGGTAATTGAATATGCGGGAGTGCTGGAATTGGCAGACAGGCCAGACTAAGGATCTGGTGGTCATTGCGATCGTGTGGGTTCAAGTCCCATCTCCCGCATCAAAAAATAACATCATCCAAAAGGATGGTGTTATTTTTTTGACCGGAGCGTTCCTCGAAACCATGGGTTCAAGGTCTTCGCTCCGCTCCGGTCGGCGCAGAACCGACATCCACAGGATGTC
>HF987867.1:5511-28288 GCA_000431135.1 Clostridium sp. CAG:590 | reverse complement strand
TTAATTCTTTTAATTACGTCTATGTCCATGAATAACTCCTGCACTTTCTTAATAAAATAATGTCTTTGTAATATTTTATAGTAGTTTAGAAATCAAAGATGACGCTTTAAAAGGTTGTAAAATAAAACTTAATATGGCGGTATTTTCTATAAGAAATAAAGGAACCATTGCCGAATGATATGCAGACGGAACTAGATGAAAAATTTGACAGTAACAATGAAGCGACATTTATATTTGATGATGAAGTATCAAGGAAGGTTGAGGGAATCGTGATTCTTTGCATACAGAATACACACTATCTGTATTTTGCAGTTGAAGAAAACGAGGAAAACGTTGCAGTCAAGAGGTAAACAAGTGAATGAAAGGTGCCTGACACCTTTTTAACTTTATCTATTCGTAGTGGTTCGGGTAAAAGCATGAGAATGGGATGAACTACCTTAGAAAGCTTCGACGGAGAATTACTATTTTGTGTGAATAGACTTTGATAGAACAGGGATAGTATGATAAAATATACTATAAAATATAAAAGTCGCGGGTAAAGGAATATGAGAAGGGAGCTGGTGTGGATGAAAATGTTTCGAAAAAAACTATTAGTAATGGTGATGACGTGTATTATGGTGATCGGTTGTCTGCCGGTCAATCCGATTGTTGCAAAGGCGGCCTCGGATGGCAGTAATTCTCCTGTGGAGATGAGAGAATCTACGCCGAGATTGGAAGAATTAATCCGAGCCGTCAATATGGGATTTGGGGATGATGTGGATGATGTATCCCAGATTACATATGCGGAATATTATCGGATGCTCGATAAGCTGGTTACATTGATCAAACCGGACAAATTACAACAATGGAAGGAACAATATCCGAAAGCTAGAGAATGCAGAGAGGGGCTTGACCGTGCGAATGCCATGTATATGATATATGCTGTGGCAGAGGATATTTTGGGAGAACAGTATTGTAGATTTCCACAAAGATATACATTTCAGAAATGGTCTCAGTTAAATGGATATATGGCGGCTCCGTGGGACGAAGGAGCATATAATTTAAAGTGGGATTATTTCCCGGATGCGGCAAATGCTGTGACAATGGAAGGGGATAGTTCAAATCGAACAGCAAAATCATATATATTTTCGTTCGGTCAATCCTCTTGCAACGGATATTCGTTGTTTGATTACGATAAGGAAAGTAATTCCATGCGTACAGCGGATCCGTTTACCTGGCAGGAGGCGATGCTGTCTGTTATCAGATTGTATGAATCAGTGGATCCATATGAGATAGACACAAAATGGATATCTATTCAGGATGTTGGTTCCTATAACAAGCAGATTCTTACAGATGATTTGATTGATCGTGCAAACTATATGGTCGAGCCGACGACACAGAATCTGCCATATTTTACAGGTGTTCATATTGCGGAGCTTCCGACAACAAAGGAAGATATTACACAGGCTAAAATGCGGCTTTTAGCCGATCTGGGATTTAATTATGTCAGAGTAGATGTGAGCTGTCTGAATTTCTTTGATGAGGAAATGACACAGGCGGATGAAGCGCACCTTCAGAAATTAGATGAGATCATTAGCTGGGGATTACAATATGGGTTACATGTTTCCCTTCAATTTTCAGACTATCCGGGACATATTCAATATGTGAATCATGATAATAATACGATGAGTGCAGATTCAGATTTTTACACAAATGCGGTAAAACAGGAGAGAACGAAGTTGATGTGGCAGACCATTGCCAAGCGTTATAAGGGGATTCCGAATCAGGTGCTTTCTTTTATTACAAATCATGAACCGGATAATCCGGCGAGATCTACAGGACAGCAATTTGATCCTTATACAGAGAAGGATATAGAACGTGTGTCCAAAGAAGTGATTGCGGCAGTAAGCAAAGTAGATGACACACGTTTGCAAATCTATGAGACGAGATATGATTTGTGTCTGGATTCATTTATGAAGGATGCAAATGTCATTCAAAGTTCATTTTATAGCGCAAATGATTTTGTATATTGGAATCTGGATACGGACATTAATTTAACGGAAGGATATGTTCCGGAATGGCCATTTTATGAGGTGTCACCGCAGTTAAATGATAAGAAACGTTCCTATACAGTAGATGGATTTCTTCCGGCAGGTACAAAGTTTGACTTACATGTAAAGTATAGTACACAGGAAGATGAACAATTGCCGACGGTGGCGGTAACGGCAGACAATGCTACAATCTATACACATAATTGTAAGCAGTCGGATGATCAAATTACATTTACATTATCTGATCAGGTTAATAATTTGGCAATCTCGATAGATAAAGGAACCGTAGTGTTTGACAAATTCATGGTAACCTTGCCGGAGGAGTACAAAAGCGAAAAATATTATTTTAGCGGTACAGATAATTCGATTACAGATACCGGTAAGGTAACAAAGAAAGAGACTTCAGAGATTAATGTAAATCTGGGATTCAAATTTAAATATGGAGATTATAACAGCTCGAAAACTACAGAACTGAGGGTGAATCCGGATTATCCTTGGGTATTGGACGAAGAGGATGGAGCCGATCTTACCATTGCAGAGAATGCGACTTATACAAGCCGGTATGGATACAATGCACAGACGATGAAGCAGCGTGCGGCATTGTATGCGAAGCAGCGGGAGCAATATAATGTACAGGGTATGAATATGGAATTGGTGACGAGTGCCTTTGTTTCGGATAGAGATACCTGTGAATATTTGGAAGATGTGCTTTCTGCATTTAAGGAATATAACATAGGATGGGCATTATTCTACATGCAGGATCTGGAGGCAACTAGACATCCGGATACAGTATTAGAACCGGTTGACTGTGGTGTCTTTCTGGATACAGGAATACTTTCCGTATTACAGAAATATCAAGCTGAACGCCCACATATCAAAGTAGAAGTTCCAAAGATTGCACATGAATATGAAGAAGTTACGGTGGATGCAACCTATGAAAAAGCCGGCTATCACGCATATGTCTGCAAGTATTGTGGAGATGAAAAGGATTATAAGGAATATCCGAAGCTGCAGTATGGTTTTTACGCAACTTTGTACAAGGACGAAGCAAAGGAAGAAGATACAAAACAGGAGCTTGGTGGATTTGCAACAGTGGATGAGCTGGAGAAAACACTTGCAGATAAAGAGGGATGTCTGGTTCTTACATTAGATAAGGATATGGAGTTGGCTGCCCTGCCGCACAATAAAGGTATTACTTCTATGATCGTGCAGTCAAACGATGACAATGACTATCAGCTGAGGATTACGGGAAGCGAATTGGCACTTTCTTGTGATACATTGTTTCGGATGAATGTTCTGCTACAGCAACCAAAGGTTTCTGTTTCTGGAAATGGACACAAGCTGACATTGGAGGATATGAAGTTAGATGGTACGGAAATGACAGGAGATAAGCTTTCCGTTACATGTGTAGGCTATGTGACGATAAATACTGCGTTGTCCGACATTGATACATTTTCCTTGAATGAGTGTGTCAATTACAGCAATACGGATGGAATTGTTAACTGGGATAAGAAATATCAGAAGATTACACATGTTTTTATCAATGGTGAAGTGAAGGATATTGCACAATTTCAGGTATATGGTGATAATCTGTATATTGGACAGAACGGAAGCTTTACCACGAATCAAGTGGCTGGAATTTATGGTAATGTCTTTTTGCAAAAGTCAGAACAAGGCCTTTCCTGCTTTGGTGTGAATACAAGTATGAAGGATATGATATGGCAGCTTCGTATGTATGTGCTTGATGCAATTCCGGAGAATGGGGTGTCTGAGAATGATGACAAGCCGTTAAAGACCATCAATAATGGTATGATTATTGCTCATGTTTCAGAACAGACAGATGACTCCTGCAAAGAGAAGCTGGGTTATATGTCTACCTGGAACAATTGGGATGACTATGGAAAGACACTTTATCAGGATGAAAGATTATATTATGCTGACGGTTCAGCTGTGATCGATCATCTGTGGGAGAAAAGCTATACCGTGGATCGTGCGGCAAGCTGTGGACAGAAGGGCTCGCAATCGATTCATTGTCGTGTATGCGATAAGACAAAGGATGAGAGTGTGATTCCGGCAACCGGGGCGCATTCATTTGGTGAATGGACGATAATCAAAGAGCCGACGGAAATAGAGGAGGGCGAGAGACGCTGCACCTGTCTCGTCTGTGGTGAGATAAAGAAAGAGACGATGGAAAAGAAGAAACCGACGGAACCGGAGCCTGTTGTAAAAGGCAGCATTGAGAACAAAGATTATCCGACAACCTTTGTATATGGTAAATTGACAAAACCGGAAGCTGATAATTTTATCATTAATAGCGAAGCCATGCCGACATTTACATGGTATAGAGGAGATCTGACAAAGGAAGAGGTCTTGCCGACAGAGGGTGATGCGGTCATGGGAGAGGCGATTCCTTCTGCGGTTGGTGTATATACGCTGGTTATAAAAACGGCTGAGGTGGAAGGACAGAGTCATTATACGGCTGCTGAACTAAGGATAAAGATAGAGATTGTGAAAGCAGCACCGGAGTACAAAGTGCCGGAGCAGTTAAAGGCAGATTGTGGAGAAAAGTTGTCGGAAGTTGCATTGCCGGATGGCTTTTTCTGGACGGACGATTCAAAGGAAATATTGTCAGCAGGAGCTTCTGAGGAAGAAACAGAGATTGTACGAAAGGCAAAATATATTCCGAAAGATACAAATAATTATAAAGAAGCGGATGATATTTCAATTAAGATCAAGGTAAATCATGTGCTGACGATATCACATAATACAGATGATACACACAGTAAAAGGTGTAAGAATTGTTCTTATGAAACAGAAAAGACTCTTTGCTCCGGTGGTGTGGCAACCTGCACTTCGAAAGCAATCTGCGATGTATGTCAATCGCCGTATGGGGATATAAGAAAAACACATACATTTGGTGAATGGACGATAATCAAAGAGCCGACGGAAACAGAAGAGGGAGAGAGACGATGTACCTGTCTCGTCTGCGGTGAGATAAAGAAAGAGACGATGGAAAAGAAGAAAACGACGGAACCGGAGCCCGACAAACTGGAGCAGGAAAAACCACAGCCTGTTAAGGTGGGTGATCGGTTGACAAATGATAAGAAAACAGATAGGTATATCATTACGGATGTCACGAAAAAAGAAGTGTATTATGATCAACCTGTAAATTTGAAAACAAAGTCGGTTGTGATTCCGGCTACTGTTAAAATTAATGGAGTGACATATAAGGTTATCGGGATATCTGACCGTGCATTTAAGAATAATAAGACAATCTCGAAGGTGACGATTGGAAGCAACATTAAGAGTATTGGAAATGATGTATTTAATGGATGTAAGAAGTTAAAGACTGTTATTATTAAATCAACAAAACTTACAACAAAGACAGTCTCAAAGAAAGCTTTCAAAGGGATTTCAAAGAAAACGACGATAAAGGTTCCGAAAAAGAAACTTACAGCTTATAAGAAGCTGTTTAAGAAAAAGGGACTTTCTTCTAAGTCAAAGTTAAAACGCTATTGAATAAAAAAGGTGCCAGAGACACTACCGGGAATCTGGCACCTTTTTAACGTGATCTACTCATTCAACTCATGAATGATTTTCGATAGCTTTCCGAGTACAGATGAGATCTGTGTACTGGTCACAGACATACCATCTGCTAGTTTTTGTACTTCGGATGCAACAACGGCGAATCCACGTCCGGCTTCTCCGGCTCTGGCTGCTTCGATGGAAGCGTTCAGGGATAAGATACGCTGGCGGCTGCTAAAATGTTCGATCTTATTTGTGTTGTCATTTGCTTCGTCGATATATTGCACTGCTTCCTGGATGCCGGTTTGCAGTTTATCTAATAACCGGTTATTGACCATCGTCATATAGCAGTCGCGGACATACATATTGATCACATCACCGAGGAGTGTTGCAGATGCTTCGATCTCTTCACGGCTTTTGACATTGACCTTGTGAAGAGCAGCGATATACTGATCCGGATCAATTCCTAATTCTTCGGCTGTTTTGCGGAATGCTTCGTCATCCGGGTTTTCAGGAAGAACCTGACCGCCGATGACGCTGCCTAGTACGGTACCATCATCTAAGGTGATCGGAATACCAAAGTCCACTAATCCTGCATGACAGGAATATACACCGGTTCCTTCCTTATCACATTTTTCACATCGGCGACAGCCTTCCGCACTGCCACGGGTTAAGTCGATGCAGAATTCTGTAAAATTATAACATTCACTGATGTAGTTACCGTCAGCCCCTACGGCGACGGTTGCAAGTCCGGTACTGGTTGCCCAGTTCTTCATAATGTTCTCGAACTTCTCCATATTGCAAAAATCTTCAATCTTCAGCATATAAACAACCCTCCAATTAAGGGGCATAATTTTTTGCCCCGATATCATTATATACAAGTCAGTATAGCATTTTTGGTAACATTTTACAAGGATTTAACAAAAAGACTTTGACCGAAATATACGCATCAACCTTACAACATCTGTAAGTGTTTTTTTGCAGCGGATTACGTTATACTAATTTTATACAGAAGCAAGTAAGGAGGTATTTGTAATGCAGGAGAAATTATTAGAGATTCATGATTTATATAAGGAATACGGAAGAAATGAAGGGAAGACGGTCGCACTTGATAGGTTAAGCTGTTCGGTGTTGGAAGGGGAGTTTTTGGGGATTATGGGAAGCAGCGGTTCTGGTAAGACTACATTACTGAATTGTATTGCCACCATGATTCGTCCGACGAGTGGAGAAGTTTTATTGCGGGACACGAATATATTGAAGCTGAAAGGATCAGCACTGGCGGATTACAGGGGCAGTAAAATCGGATATCTGTTTCAGAATTTTGAATTATTAGAGAATATGACGGCGAGAGAGAATATTCTATTGCCGGTATCCATACACAATGAAAAGGAACAGGATTGGAAGGGCAGAGTGGATGAACTGGCTGGATATTTAGAGATCGGCGAGGTGTTAGATAAGTTCCCGGCGCAGATGTCTGGAGGACAGAAACAGCGCGTGGCAGCAGCCAGAGCGTTAATACTGAATCCGGAGATCGTGTTAGCAGATGAACCGACCGGAGCGTTGGATTCTAAGAATGCCCGGAATCTGATGGAAATGCTGCATACTCTCAATCAGGAGAAACAGACAACGATTCTGATGGTAACGCATGATGCAAATGCGGCAAGCTTTTGTTCGAGAATTTTGTTCATTCAGGATGGCAATATCTTTCATGAATTGAGAAGAAATCAGGAATCAAATGAAGCCTTCTATGAGCGGATTCTGAATGTGCAGGCACAGATGGGAGGGGGCAGTGCATATGTTTTTTAAATTAATCCGGAAAAATGGAAAAGATAGCTACAAAGAGAATGGCATTTATTTCTTATCACTTGTGATAGTGATCATTGCCTTTTATGTAATATTGTCTCTGGAGAAACAGGATGTAATGATGTTTTTGAAAGAAATGGAAAGTGATGCAGTTGGACGGTTATTCCTTATGATCAAGGGTGTATATGGAATCTCTCTGTTTATGATCTTTTTTATGGTATATTTTGCACAGCGATATCAATTACAGCGACACAATCACGAGTTTGGAATGCTGATGATGTTAGGAATGCCGCGGGGAAGATTGTTTGGGATGTTGATGATAGAGGATCTCTATACGAGTGCTGTGTCCTTGATATGTGGATTGCCCATTGCCATTGTGTTGTCAGAGTGTATCAGTCTGATCACAGCTAAGCTGGTCGGAATGGGAATTATCGGTCATCATTTTTCCTTGTCACCTACAGCAATCGGAGTTACAGCAATTGGATTCTTTGTAATTAAATTAGTGGCGAATCTGATCTTGAGTGCCAAGATTGTCAGAAAAGAGCCGGGCGTTTTGATGCGGGAGCAGGTAGAAGAGAATTATAAGGATGTGAAATGGGTCAGAGAAATATTGGGAATTGTGGTTGGATGTGGATGCCTGATTGCAGCATATGGAATTGCCCTGACGTCAGAGATTGTATTTTATCAGTTAAAATGGATGGCGATTGTGATTATATTGGGTACATTTGGCACTTATTGGGCGTTGAAAGGAATCTGCCTTTTTGTGCGGGTGATACTGGTCAAATGCAGGAAGAAACCGGTATTACACACATTTACCTTCCGGCAGTTACAGGAAAACGTATTTGGAAAATGTATGTCGCTTACCATTGCATCCTTGCTGGTACTGATGGCAATTATCTGTATGGCGTATGGAATTTCCGTATCCGTATCACAGGCACACAAATATGAGCACGGAATGGATTATACCTTTGCTGCTTATGATGAGGATTCCGAGAAGGAGATTTTGGCTTTGCAGAAGGATACATCAGTTGCGGATGTGATTGGAAAGTGGGTTCCGGTGCCTGTGAGTGTTTTGCCAAGTGTACGTTATCAGTCAGATGAGAAAAGGAAGACGGTCGTGTATGATGGATTGAATCTGCAGGAATGTGCGGAAAACTTAAGTGAGCAAGATTGGGCAGACTTTGAAAATACTTCCTTTTATTATGGAATATTTACAGGAGGATCGGGTTATCTGTCAGAACCGTACATGATCCGGTTATCCGACTGGAATGCGTTGCAGAAAGCAAAAGGAAAGGAAACATTATCCCTCCGGGACGATCATATTGCATTATATACGGATCCGGAATTCATGCAGGATGATGTGTCAGCCATATATCAGAAGATTGTGGAACAGAAGCCGTATATTACGATTAATGGAAGCCGATACGAATTCATAGATACGATCTGTTCGGATGATATTGTGGTGGATCGGAGCATTACGATCGGTTATGGCTGGGTAGTGCCGGATGCATTGTATGAAAGCTATGCAGATAAGAAGAATGAGACAACCTATTGGAATGCATATCTGTGCAAAGATCTGATTGAGAAGAATGGATTAATGCAGGCGATACGGATTGGCAATACGCTATTCGATACAAAGGGAATTGATTACGAGAATTATCTGCAGAATATCGGAAGACAGGTATTCTATATTGTTGCAGCAAGTTATCTGACAATCTATTTTGCATTTATCTTCTTATTGATCGCTAATACAGTGATCAGCCTGCAATTTTTAATGCAGGAGAAACGGACACGAAGCCGTTACCGCACATTGATCCGTCTAGGCAGCCGGTATGAGCATTTATGCCGGTCAGCCAGATCTCAGATTCATTGGTATTTTGCAATGCCTGTTGGGCTTGCCGTGATAAGCAGTATTGTGGGTACCCGTGTGCTGTTAAAGACGATGCTGCCAAGTATATTGATAGGGAAAACGGCATGGTTGATGGGAATTGCCGGAGCTGTCATTTTGGTATTGATTGTGGTAGAATGTATCTATATGCGGCAGGTGGTGAAGCTAAGCCGGCAGAATATTAATCAGATGATGGATGTTGTAAGAGAAGATTGTTAGGAAGAATACAATGAGACGGATTACAGTAGTAGAGGACGACAATTTCATGAGGGAAGAATTACAGTATCGGTTAGAACAGGCAGGTTATGAGGTGGATGTGGTGACGGATTTTTCTAAAACGGTGGAAGTAATCCGGAATCAGGCACCGGATCTGGTTTTGCTGGATCTGAATCTGCCGGGGAAGAATGGGTATGCAGTGTGTAAGGAATTGAAAACAAAATCTTCAATTAGTGTACTTGTACTGACATCCAGAGATCAGTTGAAGGATGAATTACAGGCGTTGGAGATTGGAGCGGATGAATTCCTGACTAAGCCGTGTCATGGAGATCGTCTGCTTGCCCGAATCCGTAATCTGGAAAAACGAATCGATCGGCAACAGAATCGGTTAGAAGGTGGCGGTCTTTCCTTAGACCGCCAGACCGATACTTTATATGTGGGTGAGGAAGTAGTCCGGTTGACGGAACAGGAGGCAACAATCTTAGAACAGTTATTGCTGCATCCGGGTAGTCTTGTGAGTAAACAACAGTTATTTCAGGCATTATGGGGAACGGAAGAATATATTGACGAGAATGCCCTGCAGGTTGCAATGACGAGATTGCGTAAGACGTTGACAAAGTTATCGGTTGAGAGCCGGATTGTGACGGTTCGGGGTCAGGGATATCAGATAGAGTGGTGATCGTGTGAAGAATTGGTGGAAATGGTGTCGGGAATATGGGATATTTTTAATTGTGCTGCTGGTAATGGATTTATTTACCGGCGGCTTTTTGTGGTTAATGGATGCAAGATCATTTGGAGTATTGTTTCTGTTATTTTTAGGGCTTTCCGTCCTGTTATTTGTGCTGGGGTCTATACTTAGTATCCGGAAAGAGAAACAACGACAGCAACGGTTGTGGGAGATATTTTCTAATCTGTCGGATTGCCCGGATACTGTTGCGGATGAAGTGCTTTATTGGCAACAGATGACGGAGGAGCAGAGCAGAGTCTATGAATTAGCATATGACCGGATTCTGGAATTGGAACAACAGCAAAAACAGTCGCTGCAGGAACAGAAGGAATATGAGGATTATATAGAAGCCTGGGCACATGAGATTAAGATTCCACTTTCCTTAATGACATTGGTATTGGAGAACCGCAGGGAAGATATGTCTGCACCGGTATATGAGAAGATGAATTATACGAACCGCAGGATGCAGGATTACGTAACGCAGATGCTATATTATGCCAGACTGAAAGCGGTACACAAGGATTATGTTATGGAAATGGTATCGCTTGAGGAAGTATGTGAGGATGTGGTGGAGGAGTATACAGAATATGTAGACGCACAGAGCATTGAATGGAGGGTACAGGTTGGGAAAGAACAGGTGCTGACAGATCGTAAGGGTCTGCATTTTATGCTGGAACAGATTCTTAACAATGCTTGTAAATATAAGGATGCGGGAAAAGAAACCTCTTACATTGAGATGACGACTGTTGTGGAGGAGAATAGGATCTGGTTGCAGATAAAGGACAACGGACTTGGTGCGGAGGAGGCAGAAATTCCGTTTTTACCGGATAAGGGTTTTACAGGAAAGACGGTAATGGGACAGGCAAAAGCAACGGGAATGGGGCTGTATCTTGTTGCACAGATGGCAAAGGATCTGTCCCTGTGCGTAGACATCGAGTCAAAGGTGGGGGAGAGCTTTATAATTCGTATTGGATTTCCGGTTATCTCTAGATAAATTCTACAAAATATGATATAGTTAGTGCTTAGAAAATGATGTGTGATTGCAGGGGGATATCCCAATAGAAGATAGGAAGGGCATTGTGACGGAATATGGCAAAACAGATGACCGAGCTGGAACAATATTACAATAAGTTTAATGAAGAGAAGAGGCTGTCGAGCAGGCATGGACAGGTAGAGTATATTACAACAATGAAATATATTCACAAATATCTGGAAGATATGCCGCAGGCAGCTATTTTGGATATCGGAGCAGGAACAGGAAGATACAGTGTTGCATTGGCGCAGGAAGGTTATGATGTGACGGCGGTCGAACTGGTAAAATATAATCTGGGTATTCTGAAATCCAAAAACAGCAGCGTAAAAGCATATCAGGGCAATGCATTGAATTTAAAGCGTTTTGCGGATGAAAGTTTTGACATGACATTATTGTTTGGTCCGATGTATCATTTATACACGGAGGAAGATAAGCAGAAAGCCCTTGCGGAGGCAAAAAGGGTAACAAAACCGAACGGAATCATTTTGGTGGCATATTGCATGAATGAATATTGTGTGCTGACCTATGCATTCAAAGAAGGACACATTCGGGAGTGCTTACAAAAAGACCGATTGACGGAAGATTTTCATTCGAGTGCAGAGGCGAAGGATCTGTATGATTATGTGCGGATAGAGGATATTGATGCATTGAATGAGGCAGCGGGACTAAAACGGATACAGATCATATCACCGGATGGTCCGGCTAACTATATGAGACCGGTATTAAATGCAATGGACGAAGAGACGTTTTCGTTATTTATCCAATATCATCTGGCAACCTGTGAGCGGGCAGATTTGATAGGAGCCGGTGCGCATACAGTGGATATATTGCGAAAAGTGGAATAAATCTGACTATATTAAATAGTATGGTTTGGATATTGTGATGATATGAGCAGGAGGACAGATTATGATAGATCAGCAGGCATTTATGGAGACATTACAGAGTGTTGCGGAGATTATGAGAACGGCAGAAACGCCAATGACAGAGGAAGAGATTCTTGGCTATTTTAAGGATATGGAACTGAGTGATGCACAGAAGAATATGGTAATGGATTATTTGAATAATGTGGAGAACCAGGCGGAAGAGGAGACGACAGATGGCGGACAGACGGAATCGGAGAGTGAGATACCTGTAGAATCCAAAGTATATCAGATGTATTTAGAAGATCTTGCAGGAATTCCGGAATATAACGAAGAAGAAAGAATCACATTTTACAAAGCATTACTGGCTGGAGATGAAAAAGCAATCGAGCCGATCTCCATGTTTTCATTGCGTAATGTATTAAAGATTGCAGATAAATATATAGAACCGAAATTGCTGGTGGAAGATCTTGTGCAGGAGGGAAATGTAGCGCTATTTCTCAAGTTAAGTGAGTTATGCGGATGCAGACAGTCTTATGATGTCGAGCAGGAATTGGAGAATGCAATTGAACAGGCGATTGTAGCGTATGCTTCTAAGATGAGTAACGAAAGGGAGCAGGAGAGTACATTAGTGGGAAAACTCAGTCTTGTTCATGAGGCAAAGAAGTTATTGGCTGAAGAAAATGGTACCGAACCGACAATCGCAGAGCTGGCTGCATATACAAAGATGGACGAGGAAGAACTGCAAGAGTTAGAGGATCTGATCAAGCGGAATAACAAATAATAAAGAATTCTTAAATCTTCGGAGTATGAATGGGTTTTTCTTATATTATCTGATATACTAATGCCGATTAAGATGGATGGTAAGCGTGGAGAAAGGCGTGGATGGAATGGAAGAGAAACAGAAAGTATTAGTTGCAGATGATGCAAAAGACATACGGGAAGTCTTGCGGATCGTGTTAGAGGATGCAGGGTTTGAGGTTGTGTTAGCAGTGAATGGTGAAGAAGCGGTTGCTAAGTTCAGTCCGGATATTGCATTGGTCATATTGGATATTATGATGCCGAAATGTAACGGAATAGATGCTTGTGCTAAGATCAGAGAACAGGCAGAAGTTCCTGTATTGTTTTTGACCGCAAAATCTGCGGAGTCTGATCTGATCGAGGGCTTTGAGGCAGGCGGTGATGATTATTTGACCAAACCATTTTCCTGTACAGAATTATTGCTTCGTGTGAAAGCGCTTTTGAAGCGCCCACATATGGATAGAGAGGGAAATCGGAAACATTCCCAGATTATTATTCAGGATATCATTTTGGATACGGATCTGCAGCAGGTAATCAGGGATGGGGAAGAGATTCCTTTGACGGAGATTGAATATCGGATCTTGCTATTATTAGCATCTAACCGTAATCATATCTTTACAGCGAAAGAGATTTATGAAGCTGTATGGGAAGAGGTATACATGCCGAATTCTACGAATACAGTTATGGTTCATATACGAAATATACGCAAGAAGTTAGGCGATACAGGACCGAGTGCAAAATATCTGCACAACATATGGGGAAGGGGATATCGAATTGTCTAAAACAGAAAATTCCTTCAAGAACCGATTGATGTGGTATCTGCTTGGTGCGATTGTTTTTTCTGCTGCCATTGCGTTTGGGTGCGGATATTTACTTGTTCAGCTAGGGAATAAAGCGATTGAGAGGATATTCAATAATGAGGAAGTAAATAAAACATATCAGTATCGTTATATGGAAGATCTGCAGGACTTTGTTACAACGAAGCGAATTGGGGTAGCCAATATTGATGAGCTTAACGATTGGACAGAAGATAATTCTTATGTGTACGTTGCAATCTACCAGAATAACCGGGTGATATTTAATTCGGATTATTCGTATACGGAGACGGTACGCGTTAGTGATGAGGAGACAGAAAGTGCAGAGTTGCAGGATTCCCATACAGAACAAGAGCCTAAGACGAATGATGAGTTGATCGACTCTGATAAACTGTATACGCTGGTGTTGACGGATGGATCAACGGCAAGCGTAGATATGTTCTGTTATGATTATTGGAAATATAACAATTACTTGTGGATCTTTTTCGTTGGCTTGGCAGTATGCATTTTTATCATTATTTTAGCCAAATTATTAAAAGTCAAATTCAGTTATATCAACCAGATTGAGAAGGAATTACAGATATTGGAAGGCGGTAATCTGGAATATCCGATCACGATCAAAGGTGAGGATGAGATCGGTAACCTTGCAAGGGGAATCGAGCAGATGCGTCTTTCAATTATTGAGAAACAGGATAAAGAGAAGAAAATGCAGCAGGCAAACAAGGATCTGGTAACGGCAATGTCACATGATCTGCGAACGCCGCTGACGACATTGACCGGATACCTTGAGATTCTGAATATGGATCACGAGAAGAGCCCGGAACAACGGAAACGATTCCTCCAATTGTCGCTTGACAAGACAAAAGAGATCAAGGATCTTTCTGACGAATTGTTTGAATATTTTTTGATCTATGGAGAAGACCGGCACGAAGTGGACGTGGAGGCCGGTTCTGCATATGGTCTGGTGATGGATCTGATCGAGAATCAGTTTTTAAGCCTGGAAGAGGAAGGATATCAGATTGTTGCACATAATCATATTGAAGAAGGAGAAGTTTGTCTGATTCATGTCAGATATATGCAGCGTGTATTGAATAACATTTTGTCTAACCTGAATAAATATGCAGATAAGGCAGCTCCAATCGAGATTATAGCCAATAAAGAACAGAATTATCTGGTTCTAAGGATTCGGAATAAGGTAAAAGAGAATCTGGACAAACATGAGAGCACCAATATCGGATTGATCACCTGTGAGCGGATCATGCGGTTGCAGCATGGAGAGTTTAAGAGTTATGAAGTAGAAGGCGAGTTCACGGTAAAACTTGTGATACCGCTTATGGAAGGAAGGAATGAATAGATGCTTGGAATTATAGGAGCAATGGACGAAGAAGTTGCAAAGGTCAAAGAACAGATGGAGGACGTAGAGACTAAACAGATAGCCTCTATGGAATTCTTAAAAGGAACAGTAAAAGGACATCCGGTTGTGGTGGTTCGTTCAGGAATTGGAAAGGTAAATGCTGCAATGTGCACGCAGATCCTTGCAGATATATATCATGTAGATGCTGTGATCAACACAGGAATTGCCGGTTCGTTGAATGCAGACATTAATATCGGAGATATTGTTTTGTCAACGGATGCGTTAGAACACGACATGGATGCAATGGCATTTGGCTATCCGGTAGGTCAGATCCCGAGAATGGATACATTATCTTTTAAGGCGGATGAACAGCTACGGGAGACTGCGAAGGAGATTTGCGAAAAGGTAAATCCGGATGTAACGGTATTTGAAGGAAGAGTGGTAAGCGGAGATCAATTTATTTCCGATAAGCAGAAGAAGGAGTGGCTGATTGAGAATTTTGCAGGATATTGTACAGAGATGGAAGGTGCGGCAATTGCACATGCGGCATACCTGAACGATATTCCGTTTTTGATCATTCGTGCAATTTCTGACAAGGCGGATGATTCAGCATCAGTTGATTATCCGGCATTTGAAGCAAAGGCAATTGAGCATTCCGTGAGGTTATTGCTTGCACTTTGTGAGGAGCTATAGGCAAAGAAAAATTGTTTTTTATATGGAAAGGAAGCAGACGACATGGATAAGATTGCGAGCTTTACAGTGAATCATTTGACATTATTACCAGGAATTTATGTGTCAAGAAAGGATAAAGTCGGGGCAGAAACGGTCACGACCTTTGATCTTCGGATGACGAGACCGAATTATGAACCAGTCATGAATACTGCCGAGGTGCATACGTTAGAGCATTTAGGTGCAACCTTCTTAAGAAATCATCCGGAATGGAAAGAAAAAGTAATATATTTTGGACCGATGGGTTGCCGTACTGGTTTCTATCTGATCCTTGCAGGTGACTATACATCAAAAGATATCGTGGAACTGGTAAAAGAAATGTATGCATTTATGAAAGATTTTGAAGGAGATGTTCCCGGGGCATGTGCAAGGGATTGTGGGAATTATTTGGATATGAATCTTCCAATGGCACGTTATGTTGCAAAACGTTATTATGATGAGGTACTATGTAAAATATCCGAAGAGAGACTGGTGTATCCGGAATGATCGTGCATAGTATTACAATACAAAGAAAAAGAGTTTTGGCTGGGTTGTTGCTTTTGTTTGCGACAGCCCTTGTTTTCGTTCTGAATGATTCTTTTTTGTACACGCAGACTGTGGCAAGCATTATATCGGTAGAAAACTCTTTCTCACATGAAGAGGACGGACCGAATGGTGAACACGAAAAATATTATGAACAGGTTTTGACGGTAAAGATATTAAACGGAGATTACAAAGGGCAGAAAATAGTCCTTCAAAATGAGTTTTCTGAATCCGGGGTAAATGATGAACGATATCATTTTGGGGATCAGGTGTTTGTCTCCCTTCATAAAAACGGAACAGAGGGAACGATCAGCGGGAAAAAAAGAGATGCAGCATTTATCTGTATGATGGGATTGTTTTTGGTTTTACTGATTGGTCTGAATGGAAAAAGAGGTATGCTGACACTTATGTCCATGATGATTAATGTTTTGATTTTTTTGCAGGCGTTGACATGGTACGGAAAAGGTGGAACTCTGATTCAGAGTGCATTTATACTTGTTATTGTTTTTAATCTGATTACACTTTTGTTTGCAAGCGGATTTCATAAAAAGACAATGGTTGCAATTATTTCTTCAATGGTTACAACAATGGTGTGTTATGGAATTTATGAGATCGTATTGGGGACATCCGAACGGCTTCCCTACGAGATGATGGATTATGTAGTCAATTCGTCAGACTTATCGGATCTGTTTTTGACAGGTGTGTTAATGGGCAGTTTAGGTGCAGTAATGGATGTATCCGTTAGTATTGCGGCAGGAGTGGCAGAAATTCTTTGCAAAAAGCCGGATATACGGATGCCGGATCTGGTACGGTCCATACGGGAAATGGGATATGATATTATGGGAACAATGATCAATGTGCTGTTTTTTTCTTATATGAGCAGTGCTGTTCCCATTCTGGTAATTAAGATTAAAAATGGATATACTTTGTATCATTTGATCAATTGTCAGTTGATATTTGAAATTATAAGATTTTTGATGGGGGCAATTGGTATTGTATTGGCAATTCCGATCGCCGGATTTTGTTCGGCTATGTTTTTGAAGAAACGGATTGGGAAAGGAGAAGATTGACAGATGATAATAAAACTGATGATCGTTCTGTTTGTTTTGATGCTGGTAGTTGGTGGGAACCGGGGACTGGATTCTTTTTTTGCATTAATCAGGACAATGTTGGCATTTCTTGCAAATATTTATCTGATCTCATGGGGGACACCTCCGATACTTACAACAGCATTGGTAAGTATTTTTGTTGTAGTTACAGTCATTTATTTTCAGAATGGATTCAATGGAAAAATGCATGCAGCGACCTTTTCTGTTGTTATTGTGTTAGGGATGATTATGGTGTCGGCAGGACCGCTTTTGTGGTCGGCAGGGATCAGTGGGTATGATGAGATAGAACAATATGAGGAAATCAGCATGTATTTATCGGCTGATCTTCAGGTGTCCATGTCTGCGGTGATGTTGTCGGCGGTTATGCTTGGACTGTTAGGAGCGGTGATTGATACGGCAGTTGCCATTACGACGGCAATGAATGAGGTGTATGTGAATCGGAATGGACTCAGTCCTGCTCAATTATTTCGTTCGGGTATGACAATTGGAAAAGATATTTTGGGAACTACAATGAATACCTTATTTTTTGCGGGAATTGGTGAAGGAATTATGCTTGCAGTATTGTTTATGAGGAATGGAGATACTTTTTCGGAAATCATTAATTCAAAAGCACTATTTAGGGAAGTGAGCGGCATGGTGATGGGTGCAGCCGGTTGTTTGCTCATTATACCGGTCAGCAGCATAATTTGTGCGTCGTGCCTGACGTTATCCCAAGATAAAGAGGTATGCGACAAAAATATGTTACGAAAATGTTACATTTATTGCAAAAAAGTCTTGAAAAATGTAAAAAATGTGTTAAAATAAATCTTGTGATTTTGATAAACAGATTTGATTCGGGAAGGATTATAGAAGAATGAATAAAAGGGGATTAACACTATTTACTATATTTTTTACATTTTGTATGATGGTTTTCTTTTCTGTAGATGCACAGGCAGCAGTGAAGTTGAGCAAGAAAAAGATTGTATTGGAAAAGGGAACGAAGTATGAACTAAGTTTATATGATTCAGTAGAAGATATAGAGGAAGATGCAGATAAGTGGACAACCTCTAATAAGAAGATTGTTAAGGTTAAGAATGGTGTCCTGACTCCGGTTGGTGTTGGCAGTGCCAAAGTAACTGCTAAGTTTAATGGAAAGAAGTATACTTGCAAAGTAACAGTTGTTGATTATACAGGAATGTCAATTGAACAGAAAAAGGTTATCAGCTATGCATTGAAGTATGTTGGTAATAAGTATCGCTATGGTGGTACAAGCCTTACGAAGGGTGCTGATTGTTCCGGATTTACTTTAGCGGTATATAAGAAGTTTGGATATAAGTTGACTCATAATGCATATAGTCAGATCGGTGATACTAAGACAGTGAAGATGAAGAATATTAAGCCGGGTGATCTGATCTTTTACGGAAGCAGTAAGCGTAGCTGTTCGCATGTTGCATTGTATATTGGTAATGGCAAGGTAGTTCATGCCTCTACAGAGAGAACAGGTATTGTAGTTTCAGATTATAAGTACCGCAAGTATGTAGCAGTTGGTCGTGTGTTGGAGAAAGAGACATATCCGGGTGAGGAGACTGACGAGAGCATTACAAGATATGCAAAGAGCAAATAAGACAAATTATATAGGGATATGATAAGACGGTGGTTTAGAGATAACCACCGTCTATTTTTATTATTTCACCTGTCATGTAAAATGGGCTTTTGTATACAAAGTATACCATTTGGGCAATTTCTTCCGGTGTGCCTAAACGGCATGCAGGAATATCTTCACATAGATCCTGAAGTTCAGATTCACTGAAACATGCGTTCATTTGTGTGTCGATCGCCCCACATGCAAGTGCATTAACACGGACGTGACTTGGAGCCAATTCTTTGGCTAAAGCTTTTGTAAAGGCATTTACACCGCCTTTTGCAGCACTGTAGGCAACTTCACAGGAGGCACCACTGATTCCCCACATGGAAGAAATGTTGATGATATGACCGGATCTGCGATGAACCATTTGTGGAATGACGGGCTGGCTGCAATTGAACAGGGAGGTCAGATTAGTCTGAATGACCCGATTCCAGTCGGTTATCTGCATATCCGTTAATAATCCTACATAGGATATACCGGCATTGTTGACAAGCAGATCTACAGGCGGACATTTTTCTATTATTTGATTCATCATATCGCATACAAAGTCATAGTCGCTGATATCTCCTGTGAATGCAATGCATTGAGTGCCTGAGGATTCAATCAGATTTTGAACCTCATTTAAATCATTGGGATGTTGAAAAGAATTGATCGCAATGCAGTCGAAATACTTTGCCAGTTCCAGGGCACACGCTCTGCCGATGCCGCGGGATGCCCCTGTGATAATTGCAGTTTGTTTCATAATATATCCTTTCTTGACAAAATCTTATAAATACTTCTTACAGTATATAATGGTTGAAAAAGGAATGCAACTCTGTTATACTTATTAAGATTATGAACATATCTAAGGAGGCAATACAATGGATAAAAAAACCATTTTAAAGGTGTTTGGTGAAGCGTTTTTACGGTCGATGGTTGTATTGATGGCGATTGTAATTTTAGGATTTTCTGTATTTTTCATTATAAAAGTGCGGTCAGATAAGAAGCAGTTAGCAAAGATTAAGACGACAGAACAGGGATCTACATATAGTGATGATGAATTACAGGCAATGTTAGATAAGGAAAATGCCGGAGATACAAAAGAAGATGCAACAACAGAGGAAACTACCACAGAAGAAGCTACAACGCAGGAAGCTACAGTAGAAGAGATTCCATCTACTGACAAGAAGATTGTAGTATTGAATAGTACAAATACAACAGGTCTTGCCGGCAAATGGCAAAGCAAGCTTTCAAGTAACGGATTTTCTAATGTTGGAGCCGGTAATTATAGTGCGGGTGCGGAAACACAGACAAAGATTTATGTAAAAGAAGACGGAATGGGACAGGATCTTGTATCTTTCTTTTCAAATGCAACGGTTGAGATTGGTAAGCCAGATACAAGTGTTTGTTCTGTAACGAGGGGCAATATAACATTGAATGATGCGGATATCATTATTGTCGTTGGTAATAGTGATACTTCTGTTCAGTAATGAGGTAATATATGAAGAATAGAATCCAGCTATTGGATATCGCAATAGATATCGATTCTACAAAAGTGGCTGCAGAGACCACCATACAGTGTTTAGAAGAAGAAAGCAGTAAAGTGATTTATTTCGTGAATAGCGAGACTTTACTGCTTTTGCAGGAAAATAAGGAATGGAAAGAGGTTGTTGAAGCGACAGATCTTACTCTGCCGGGCAATGCGGGTGTGAACAATAGTGTTGACGAGGAGCTCGGACATAAGAGGGATCCTTTTTTCTTTGATGGTTATTTTGAACAGATATTAGATTATGCAATATCCGTTGGTGCAGAGATTTTGCTGGTTACAGAGAGTGAAGAGCATTTTTTGTCTGTGCAGGAGAGTCTTCATGCCAAAAGACCGTATCTGACCTTAAGCGGGCTATATCTGACGGAACAGGAAGAATCACTTGACCATATCGTGAATGAGATCAATTCAGTTGCTCCGGATATATTGTTGATTGCATTGGAAGAACAAAGACAGTTGGAACTTTTGCAGAATTATCGCGATAAGATGAATGCAGGACTTGCGTTGTTTACGGGTAAGATTTTATATAACCAGGCTGTTGCGGAAGCAGAAGTACCGGAATCCATCCAAAAATTGAAGATGGATAATATATATAAATGGTCACAAAAAGATGGAAGAATCAGGAATTTTTTCAATAACTTAAAGATGAAATTTCGTATCCGCCAACAGAGAAAAGACAAAGAATCATAAGGGGTTCGGCATTTTTAATAAATACAATTGGGCAATAGCACAAAAAGTAGGAATCTATTGGAGATTTTGCACGAGTTTTGTCATTATTTCGATATGATATAGGGTTGCGTGATGCGATTATAGGTACTTTTAGATAATAAAATTTATAAAACAATGTGCATTTTTCTGATAATATTTTGAAAAAGGACAAAATGAACAAAGAAATGAAAATTTATTTGTTCAATAATAATATTTCTTTTAAATATTAAATGAGGTATTATATCACTATGATTTAGTCAGCAGAAAATTTATACAACTCAAGGAGGAAATGAAAATGGCTAGTTTATCACTTAAAAATATTTACAAGATTTATCCAAACGGTTTCAATGCTGTTAAGGATTTCAATCTTGAGATTGAAGACAAGGAGTTCATCATCTTCGTAGGACCATCTGGATGTGGTAAGTCTACTACACTTCGTATGATCGCTGGTTTGGAAGATATCAGTTCCGGTGAATTATGGATCGGGGACAAGATGGTTAACGATGTAGAACCTAAGGATAGAGATATCGCAATGGTATTCCAGAACTACGCTTTGTATCCACATATGTCTGTATATGATAACATGGCATTTGGTCTTAAGTTAAGAAAGGTTCCAAAGGAGAAGATTGATAAGCAGGTACATGAGGCTGCTAAGATTCTTGATATCGAGCACTTACTTGATAGAAAGCCTAAGGCTTTATCAGGTGGTCAGAGACAGCGTGTAGCTATGGGTCGTGCAATCGTTCGTGAGCCTAAGGTATTCTTAATGGACGAGCCTTTATCTAACTTGGATGCTAAGCTTCGTGTTCAGATGCGTGTTGAGATTTCTAAGTTACATCAGAGATTACAGACAACTATCATCTACGTAACACATGACCAGACAGAGGCTATGACACTTGGTACAAGAATCGTAGTTCTTAAGGATGGTATCATTCAGCAGGTAGATACACCTCAGAACCTTTACAATACACAGAGGCTATGACACTTGGTACAAGAATCGTAGTTATGAAGGATGGTATCATTCAGCAGGTTGATACTCCTCAGAACTTATATGACAAGCCAACCAACTTATTCGTAGCAGGATTCATGGGTATGCCACCAATGAACTTCATCGAGTGTAAGGTTGTTAAGTCTGGTGCAGATGTATTATTGATGTTTGGTTCTCATTCAATCAAGATTCCTGATTCAAAGGCACAGATCTTAGTTGAGCAGAACTACATTGACAAGGAAGTTGTATTAGGTATTCGTCCGGAAGATATCCATGATGAGCAGTTATTCCTTGAGTCATCTCCAGAGAGTATCATTGATGCAAGAATTACTATCTACGAGATGTTAGGTGCTGAAGTTTACTTATACTTCACAATTGATCAGTTCGATATTACTGCAAGAGTTAATGCTCGTACAACAGCTAGACCTGGTGATACAGTACAGTTAGCATTTGACTTAAGCAAGATTCATATCTTTGATAAAGAAACAGAGCAGAAGATTTTAGATTAATCTCTTGCTTT
>HF987867.1:0-5444 GCA_000431135.1 Clostridium sp. CAG:590 | reverse complement strand
TTCTAATATAATTCTTCAATATGACTGAAGCTCCATGCATGGATATTCAGTTCTACAATTGCGGTACCGCAGTATTCGCATACCTTTGCCCCTAATGAGGATATTGGAGCACCACAGTTTGGGCAATTCAGTCCTAATGCATGATCTAATTCGTTTTCTACCAGATTACGATCCTGGATATAGATCAGATCGGTATTGAATTTGGTCTGGTATTTGTATTCGGAAGAACCTTCCGTGATGTTGCCGTTTGAGTCTGTAATTGTATGATAACATTCTAATGCTGTCTGGAAGGTAATAATACATCTTCCGGCGGTCGTACGATATTGATTGATCTCTGTACGATGAATGTGTATCTGGTCATATCGTTCGTGTTGTCCGTTGGCAAACAGCATTTCTGTATGGTTTTCTAATTGCTGTTTGAGTTCTGTGGTTCCATCAGTCAATCGAGAGGGATTGCGTTCAGTGATCGCATGCAGATAAGATGTAAGTACATTTTCGGCACGATCTTTCATTTCGTTATACTGAAAATCAGGAAAATCGGCGACAATCTTAGGCAGCAACAGAGATGTCATTGCGGAAACGGATTTGGGTGTAGTGGCATATTCCTGTTTCATTTGTGACGCCGCTTTTGTAATATCCGATGTGCCAAACAGGGTGCGTGACAGTTCTTCTGCTTTGTGTTTGACCCGATAGACAAGATAATATGCAGCACCAATGATTGCCAGGATTAGAATTAACATGATAATAGTTGGTAAATGTTCCATGATCTCTCCTTTGAAAAACTGCCCTGATCATCCTATCAGAGCAGTATAATGGTTGTAAAATTGTGATTAGTTCCATACGCCAAGATAGTATAGCAAGGCAATGATCGCAACGATCGCAACAACCGTGATTATTATCTTTGGAATAGAAAGTGGAGTTTTGCCTGCAACCTTACCGGTCTGTCCGTTTACCATGAATTGATATACCTTGTCGTTGTATTTAAAATTGGATACCCAGATTGGCAACAACAGATACTTGTATGTAATATCTTTGAAATCCGTAGACAAACGAGCGTTACGGGTTGTGTCTGCATGATGCTGTGTCCGGATATTGTCTGACACATGACGTGTGAGACGTTCTTTCATTAACGCCACGGCTTGTTTCCAGGCATCCTTTAATCCTAATGAATATCGTTCTGCAACAAAACCGGCAATGTATTCCGGCTTATATGCTTTATTGTTCTCTGTGTCGAATGGCTCTAACTTGCGGAGCATTGACATATCGTGCTTGGAAGAAGCAAGCACTAATTCATCGTTGATGAATTCGCTATGTGTTCCGGAAGTGCGATGCCAGGTTGTTTCTGTATGTGTGTTACCGTCACGGTCTTTACGGGTATGATTGATACCGTATTCTCCCTGATAAGAAGAAAAGGTATTGCTGTCAAAGGTCCAGTATGGGAGATAAATGCCGTTAAACCGTTTTGGTTTGGCACTGTCTTTGGCAAGCTTTGGACAGAACCATCTGCGTTTGATCCATTTTTTGAATAATTCGGATGCTTCTTTATCACTGATGGAAAATGGGACAACGCCTCCCGGAGCGATGGTGTCCTGCTCATTTGCTTCCATAACCTGATTGGAACCGCAGAATGGGCAGACTGCAGCGGTCTGCATGGCATCATAGATGGACTCTGCACCACATGCTTTACAGAGCACGGTTTTGGTTGCTACTCCCCAATCTTTATTTGCGGTCTTTGTGGCAGATAGAAAATCTAATTCTTCTGCTTTGACAGGTAATTCCCGTTTTACCTTGATCTCTTCTGTATATTCACAATAAGGGCATTTTAATCTGCCGCTGGCTGGATCAAAGTCCATTACACCACCACATTGAGGACATTTTTTGTCGGTTTCTTCTTTGGTGTCCACAATGCTCATATCATTAAAATCGTCCATATTCTCCTCCTGTTATGTTGTATATAATATGCCTGTGCAAAGGGGCTGAACCCGGTGTCATAGGCATATATATGAAATTATGGCTGAATAAAGATACAGGGTAATTATGTAACGGTTGGTGTGGCATAATTACCCTGTTCTGTTATAGTTGTCTAATAGTTGAAGTTTCTATTGCAGTGTGCTGATATTGTATCCAATTAAATGATTACTGGATATCATTATCGTCAAATACATCACCACACTCCGGACAGAATTTTGGTGGATGAGTTGGATCTTCCGGCTGCCAACCGCATTTATCGCAGCGATATAGCGGAGCACCGGCAGGCTTCTTGGCACCACATTCTGAACAGAATTTGCCCTGGTTCACGGCGCCACAGGAACAAGTCCAGCCTTCAACAGGTGCAGGTTTTGGAGAACCACAGTTGGAACAGAATTTGCTTGTGTTCACGGTTCCACAGGAACAAGTCCAGGAGTCTGCTGCCGGAGCACTTGGTGCCGGACTAGGAGCTTCAGGAGCTGCTGGAGCTGGTGAGGTAGGTGGAGTGTTATTCTGCTGCTGTCCCATAGCGAACAGAGAGTTTGCATCCATGCCGCCTGCCATATTTGCCATGTTCATACCGGCAAATGCCATCATAGGTCCGGTAGAAGTATTGGAAGCAGCGGATTTCATTGCCTCTGCCTGAGCACCGACTAAGGTAGCGGCTGCCATATTCGGATTACGAAGAACAGCGGTCTTCTGAAGATCCTTGATCATCTGCTCATCCTCTTCGGAAGCCTTGATCGTATTCACACCAAAGGATACAACACGGATACCTCTTAACTGTCCCCATTTCTCAGAAAGTTCTTTGTTCAGTGCATCTGCCACTTCCATGGTGTGGGCAGGAATTGCACTGTAACGGATTCCCATAGCAGAGATCTGTGCAAATGCAGGCTGCAGAGCAGTCATCAACTCGGTCTTCAACTGGCTGTCGATCTGATCTCTTGTGTATTCATCGGTTACATTACCACATACGTTGGTATAGAATAGGATCGGATCGAAGATCTGGTAAGAATACTCACCATTACAACGAACAGAAATGTCAACGTCCAACCCAATGTTCGTATCCACTACACGGAAAGGAACCGGATTGGCAGTTCCATATTTGTTGCCCATGATCTCTTTCGTGTTGAAGAAATATACACGCTGATCTTTTCCGGTATCACCGCCAAAGGTAAAACGCTTACCGATCTGAGCAAATGTCTTTGAAACATTGTCACCGAGATCACCAAACAATAAACTTGGTTCAGATGAAGTATCATATAAGAATTCGCCGGCTTCGGCACAGAACTCTACGACCTTACCCTGATCTACGATAATCATACACTGACCTTCATTTACCGCAACAACAGAACCGTTGGTAATGATATTGTCATTGCCTTTGTTGCCGGAGCCAAACTTGCTGTTGGTCCGTCTGTGTCCTTTGGTTACTAATACATCGGTGTCAAGGGAATCGCAGTAGAAATACTCTTTCCACTGGTCAGCGGTTACGCCACGGATGGCACCGGAAATTGCTTTAATTAATCCCATAAATCTTCTCCTTTTAAAATGGTATTCTGTAAAATGATCGTTATATCATGAGCATCGCTCATGATCACATTTAACAATTCACCCTTGCAAGCAGGTGAATTGTTATCATTATATTGTACTTGATAAGGAAATGTACGGTCATTTATACAGGTTCTATAAGTTACATGTACAATAATTATATAATTTTTGTCGGATAATGTCTACAAATATTCTATTGTGTTGTAAAACAGATAACAAATAATCGGGACAGAAATCGTGCTTTATTATTAAAGGGCTTTGTGGTATTGTAAATACATGGAATTGCGAGTGCTTGCAGGGCTGCAAAAATGTATAGCAATGTAGTAAACTGTGGCAGGATTTTTTGTTCCAACACTATAATATGATTGCGTGGTATGAGATATGAGTTTAGAGAAGAATCAGGAGTATGAGATTACAATAGAGGACATTGGAAATGAAGGTGAGGGGATTGGTCACATTGATGGCATGGCGGTATTTGTGAAGGACGCGGTGCCGGGAGATGTGGCAAGGATCAGGATCATCAGGGCAAAGAAGAATTATGCGTATGCCAGACTGATGGAGATTCTGATTCCGTCTGTTGACCGTGTGGAACCGATTTGCCCGCATGCAAGACAGTGTGGTGGCTGTTCCATCATGCAGCTTCGCTATGAGAAACAATTGGAATGGAAGCAGAGCAAAGTGCTGAACTGCTTGAAACGGATTGGTGGAATTGCGGATGTGGAAAGTAAGATGGAACCGATCATTGGGATGGGTAGTGTTTGTTTCAATGAAAGTGGAGATGATCTGTGCAAAGAGACTGACGGGCAAGAGAATAATATATTGGGTGATGAGAAAATGAGTGAGGTAAAGGAAAGTTTTCCAGCTATCCGCTATCGGAATAAAGCCCAGTTTCCGGTAAGGAAGGATAAGGACGGACATACCGTGATTGGATTCTATGCTGGCCGTACGCATCATGTAATTGATACGGATGTCTGTTATCTCCAGGCTCCTGTCAATGATGAGATTATTCGGAGATTCCGTTCTTTTATGGAACGGTATAAAGTAGAACCGTATGAGGAGGAACATCACAGTGGTCTGGTACGCCACATATTGACGAGAGTAGGAAAGAAAACCGGAGAGATCATGGTCTGTGTGATCATCAATGGTAGGGAATTGATCGGACAGCTTCTGTCTAAGAATGGTGAAAAGTATGTAAATGTAGAACAGGAATTGGTGGATTGTCTGAAGGATATTCCGGGGATGACAAGCATTTCTCTTAATGTGAATCGGGATAAGACGAACCGGATTCTCGGTACACATTGCCGGACTATCTGGGGAAGGGATACGATCATCGATTATATTGGCAATGTCAAATACCAGATCAATCCGCTGTCATTTTATCAGGTGAACCCGGAACAGACAGAGAAATTATACTGTAAAGCATTGGAATACGCCGATCTGCATGGCAATGAAACGGTATGGGATCTCTATTGCGGCATTGGAACCATTTCTTTATTCTTAGCGCAGAAGGCAAAGAAAGTAATGGGTGTTGAGATCATACCGGAAGCAATTGATGATGCCAGAAAGAATGCAAAGATGAACGGCTTTGATAACGTGGAATTCTTCGTTGGCAAGGCAGAGGAAGTGTTGCCGGAACAGTATAAGAAATACGGCGTGTACGCAGATGTGATCGTGGTCGATCCGCCGCGTAAGGGCTGTGATGATGTTGCGCTTGACACCATGATCACGATGGCACCGAAGAAAATTGTGTATGTGAGCTGTGATCCGGCTACCCTCGCAAGGGATGTGAAGGTGCTGGTGGCAGCGGGATATGAGGTAGAGAAGGTGTGTGCTGTGGATCAGTTCGGACATAGCGGGCATGTGGAGACGGTAGTACTGCTTTCCCACAAAAAGCCAGACGGACATATCAACGTAAAAGTTGAGTTTGG
>HF987866.1 GCA_000431135.1 Clostridium sp. CAG:590 | reverse complement strand
TATACTGATCTATACCGGTTGGAGAATATCCGAATTTCTAGGACTTAAGACATCCAACATAGACATGACAGAACACACCATGAAAAGTGGAGTAAAAACATCTGCAGGAAAGAATAGAATTGTACCTATCCATAGTGGCATACAACACCTAGTAGATGCCCTCTATTCGCCCAATTCTGACTATTTTATTGCGAACCCTAAGAATTGCACTACAAAGCTAAATTCTCCGGTATATTACAAAGCATTTGCGGCTGCACTGAAAGAATGTGGAATAACAGAGCCACACACTCCCCACGATTGCCGCCATACTTTCACTTCTCTTCTGGATTCTGCAGGTGCGAATGAGGTTTGTATTGATAGGCTTGTAGGTCACGCATCTAAAACATTGACGAAACGTACTTACACCCACAAGGATATAGACGAATTAAGAAATGCAATTGAACTGATAAAGATACCCACGATCACATGATAAATCGCGGGTATTTTTATGATTTATTTTGTCACTAACGTGTCACTAACAAAATTTTATAGACCATTTTATAATATATTCCATTTTAATAAAAAGCCTTACTTTATGCGGATTTCACAGAATTACACAATGTCAGATATAGGGGCATTTTTGCCTTAATCTAAATAATCCTTAAATCATCTACTGCCTATAAAGCAACAGTAGACCGGACAGGATCATTCCCGCCCGATCTAACGATACATTCTTACTATATCTTTCGCAAAACTATTGTAACCGTAAATTCATTGTCTTTCGCTGTTCCGGCATAGATCTCGCCATCCATCTTGTGAAGAAGCTCCTTACAGATATACAATCCTAATCCGCTTCCCCTTATCTGTTCACTGTTACTTCCCCGGTAAAACGAATCAAATATATGTGTCATCTCTTCCTGTGGCAATGTGTGTCCGGTATTCGCAATTGACACAAGCACATGATCCTCTTCCTCTGAAAATGATATCCGTATGCTTCTCCCATCTCCGTACTTAATCGCATTTTCCAGTATATTCTGTCCTGCCTCAATCATACGGTCTTCATCCCCATATACCAGACATCCCGGCACCTCTTCCACTATAAAACTTGTATGAATCTGTTCCAACTTCTCTGCATAGTAATGGACAAGCATGTGTATCACCTTTGAAAGATAGATTTCTCCATTATGTACTTCCATTTGCAGAAAATCTTCCCTTGCCGCCTGTACAATCTGTTCTACATAATGGTTGATCTCGTCTGCATTCTTTCGGATTCCTGCAATGGCCTGTTGCCGTTCTTCCTCTTTGTCATACAAATTGGTGGCAAGTGCCTTCGTATACAGATCAATTGCGGACAACGGTGTCCGAATATCATGTGACAGAGATAATACTAATGTTTTTTTCTCCTTTTCCAATTCCAGTTCACGGATCTTGTCTGATTCCAGTTTCTCACGTAACATATCCATTCCCCACAGAAAACGTCCGAAAAACTTACTTTTTTCTGCTTTTACCGGAACCGACAGATTGCCCCTTGCTAGTTCTGTGGTCAGATATTCCATTGCATTAAATGGAGCAATAACTTTCTTTCCCATCATATACAGGACAACTGCAGATATCAGCCACATAACTATCCACATTCCATTCATCATGATTACCGTGTAACTGCCTGAATTCTTCCGGTAACAGAACCGATACCAGGTACCATTAATGTCTTCTATCCGGTATTCTTCATTACACACTTCATCCGGGTCAAATATCTGAACCGATAAAAGACTATTATATTCTCTCATGTCCAGATCTTTTGCGGAAGTTCCTTCCCTCATTTCCTGTGCTGCCCGCGAGACATCCACAAGATATTCTTTCTGTGCCCGGTGGGAGTCGTACCCTGCTATAATAAAATTACATATTCCGATCAGACATAATTCCAATAACAAAATGCCTGCCGCAAATCTTCTATATCTACTCAAAACGATACCCCGTTCCCCATTCCGTAATAATATGTACCGGATGTTTGGGATCTTTCTCAATCTTGTGCCGGAGCCATTTGATATGCACCGTCAATGTCTGCATTTCCGATTCACTGTCACTTCCCCATATGGTATGAAACAGATACTCTTTCTTCAACGTCACTCCCGGATTCTCCATCAATAATTTCAGCAGTTCAAATTCCTTTGCTGTCGTCTCGACCGGCTGCCAGCTCCGTTCCGGTTCTGTTCCAACCGCAAGGTAAACCGTCTGCATAACAGTATTTAACTTAATATCACCACGGATCATCTCTTCCTGTGCATACTTTCGTTTGAATATACCATTGATCTTCGCCAATAAAATATCTACATCATATGGCTTATCTATATAATCATCCGCTCCGAGATTCAGTCCCTTTAACTTATCTTCTTTCTGTGTTCTGGCACTTGCAATCAGAATATGTGCATTGGAGCTCTCACGGATTCTAGAACATACGGCAAATCCATCTATGCCCGGAAGCATCAGGTCAAGAATCACTAATTTGGCTCCATATCGTTCAAATAATGCAATCGCCTTTTCTCCCGTCTCGACAACACTGACTGTATAGTGTTCTTTCCGTAAGAAATCAGAAAGCAGCTTGCCAATCTCTTTATTATCTTCTACCACAATAATATCTAACATGTCTTCTCCTCTTATAGAACAAACTTTCCTATAAAGTTAAAAAGGTTCCAAAATATACTATCCTAATGATAGCATACTTTGAAACCACTATAAACGAAAATCTCTATCTTACTCCCGATTCTTAAGAACCTCTGCCGGAACCATCTGCCGGATCCGGTATATCAACAAGTGATCAATAATAAAATACAATACCAGAATTCCTACTAATACCGCAACATACATCCAGATTGGAAAAGACTTATCCACACCACAGGCAACATTTGGCACAAATGCCGGTTCATACATCGCATCCATAAGCAGCTTCGCAAGCGGAAGCGAGATCAAAGCGCCAAGTGCTACAACATAGAAATTCCCATCCAAGTACATCTTCCGCACTTCCTTATTGCGGAATCCAAAGATCTTGATCAGTGCAATACTAAAGGATGACCGGTCGATCATCACCTTCATCATCAGATATAATACAATGGCAAAGATTACAATGGATACTCCTCCGATCGTAAAGATCATTCCCTGCATCTGATCAGAGAAAATACCTGCTGCCTTCTTCACATCTTCTTTTGTGGTAGTAGAATACAGTCTGCCACTCTCCACACCGAGATCATGATCCGCAAATACTACATTGTAGAAATCATCCGGTTCCCCAAACAGATCCACTGCCTTGTCATATGGCATAAACACGGTAAAGTTCGGCGCATACTGTGTGATCTCATGCACTTCAAAGGCATATAACTGATCTGCCTCGGTATCTTCTAAGGTAAAGGTGTCCCCAACCTTTAAATGATACTTATATGCGATGGAAGAACTGATCGTTACCTGATTGGCTGTATCCGCAAAGGTAACATCAAAGAACGGATTATCCTCCGTAATTCCCATAACTGCGACATCAAAGGTATAGCCATAGATCTCCTTCTTTAATGTCTTTGCGTATGCTTTGTATCCACCCTTTGGTGGTTCATCACTCGGATACTTATAGGTATACATATATTCATACTTCGTATCCTCAACATACTCTTTATTTACCCCATTACAATATACATAGATCTCCAATGCCATGACTGCAAGCAGGAGGCTGACAAACATACCAAACACAACCGTAAATGCCGTCCGCCGCTCACGAATGATCTGTCGTATCTTAAATAACCGCATAAATTTCATATGTTTTAACTTCACATCTTTCCCTGCATTTACCTTCTGTTCATTCTTTAACAGGGTAAGCACCGGTCTTGCCAGACGTTTCCGGATAACTAATCTGGTAACGATCAGACATATCACCGGAGGTACGATCACACCATAGACTAACAGATATGGCATAACGATCACGTTAAGATCCGGCATGGAATAATAATTATAGCAGTCTGCCATCTGAACCGGAACCCCTATATTGCTGTATGCAAGTGCCGTTCCGATCACACCGGAAACAGCAGCTAACACTGTCGGAAGCATAACATAATGCCTCATCAGATCTTTGCTCTTCACTCCCAACGCATACAGAGCGCCGATCACGGCACTTTCCTGATCGATCGAATGTACAACAAATACAGAAAGCACATAGGCAATCAGGATCAAAATAATCACACCGGCTATCGTTCCAACACTGCGATTTAACTCCTGATCTCCTGCCGCCGCCCGGATTCGTACATTATCCGCAGCCTTTACAAAGGACAACAGATTGCTTGCATCGGCGTTAAAGATCTCATCGATCATATCATCTGTCTCGTCCTTTAACTCCTGTATTCCATCCTGTAATTCTACCGAACCATCCGCAGCCTCCTTGGTTCCATCTGTATACTCTTCAATACCATCCGAGAACTCCTGTAATCCCTGCAAGGTCTTTAACAGATTCCGCATAGAGATCTTCACAATAGCACTGCTCTCATTGTCGATCTTTTTCTGCAATACCGATTCAAAATTATCCGCAGTTAAAGTTTCAACCCCATATCCGCTAAGTGCACTGTTTGCCTCAGACAGATAAGAATCGAATATCTCCTTCGCACCATCCTTTAATTCGTCATTATGACCGCTTAGCTCATCTAATCCATCCGTCAATTCCTTGCTGCCATCTAACAGTTCCTGAATTCCATCCTGCAATTCATCCTTCTGCCCGATCGTCCGGTCCCAGTATTCCTGAAAGAACTCGTCTTCTACATCATCCGAAGAAAATTCAAGATCTTCCAGCTTATCTTTCAACTCCTCATCGGTCATTTTCCCATTCAGATGGTACGCATAATAATATTCCTCTGACTTCGCACTCTTGCCCTCCTTTTGCAGGATCTTGTACATATCCTTCGTTACAAAAGCAAGACCAAAGTTCAATGTATCACAACTGGTATCTCCAAGAGACTTCAGAACACTGTTATAATCCGGCACCGTTCCGATACCTGTAACTGTAAAGGTACGTCCACCAAGTTCTAAAGTATCTCCCACCTTAATCTCATTATTTTCTGCAAATTTCCGTTCCAATACCAATTCATCCTCTGCCTTGGCATAATCCCCATCACACAGGGCGATCTGATCGATCTTTTCCCTATTCTGATATACCCGCAACGTCTTGGATTTCATAACCGAATAGTCTAAAAAGAACATTTTCTCCAACGTAATCCCTTCATCCGTTAAATTGTTCCATTCTTCCTCTTTCATCGGCACAAACAGAGAAAACTGTCCGTCCTCAACTCCTGACTTCCGATCGGATTCCCGACTGCCCTGGATGATCGTCTCAGCAGCTCCCACCAGACTCACTACCAGATACATACTGAGAATGACCAAAAATGCAAGGGCTATGTATCGGGCAAGATTACTCTTCAGATCTCTTATGATTCTTTTCCGTAATACTTTCTGCATTCTACAAATCCTCCAGTTCTGCTGCCGGTACTTTTGCCTCATTGCAATAATTCTTCCGGATCTGACCATCCTTTAATATAATGACCTGATCCACCATATCCTTGATCGCATTATTATGTGTAACGATCATCATGGTTGTTCCGTATTGTGCATTGATCTTCTCCAGCAAAATGAGAATATCCCGTGAGGTCTTTGAATCCAGTGCACCGGTCGGCTCATCACAAAGCAGTAGGTTTGGATTCTTGATCAACGCTCTTGCTATGGCACAACGTTGCTGCTGTCCACCTGACAACTGGGATGGAAACTTGTTCTGATGTTCCGTAAGACCTAATGTATCCAACAGCTCGTCCATATCTAACGGATTGTCAGTCAAATACTCACACACCTGTATATTTTCACGAATGGTAAGATTCGGCACCAGATTATAGAACTGGAAGATAAATCCAAGATAATCTCTCCGGTAATCCGACAAGGCATCGGTCTTCAATCCGACCATCTCTTTTCCATCTACTTTGATCGAACCGGAATCTACTACATCCAGACCGCCGATGCAGTTAAGCAGTGTTGATTTGCCGGAACCACTGGTTCCCTGAATCACACACATTTTCCCCTTTTCTACACCAACAGAAACTCCCTTCAATACCTGAATGTAACTGCCTCCCTCTCCATAACTTTTCTTCACATCCGTTACTTCTACGTACATGCTTTTTTCCTCCTTCATATGCTTTCAGCCATTTACTTCATGTAACCGGCTGTCACTGTTATATCTATATAATTAGTATTTGATATACACACTATCTGCAATTGCTCCGGTTTTTTACATAACGCTGTTATGTTCTCTGTTAAATATTAGCTATGCCTACATCCAATAGGCATAGCCTTTGTTACTTCTCAAATAATGCCATCCAGCCCGCTAACAGATACCGCAGGATACTTTCTAAATGCTCTAACGCTTTTACCTTATCCGGCTCATGCAGGATCAACTGCACAAACGCATCAATCTGAATATGCGATACCCAGTGAAGCGTGTAATCATCCGGCGGCTTCACACCCATCCGCCTCGCCTGCTCTGCCGATAATCCCCGGTAGCTTTGCTGCAACATATCCACAAACTCGTCCACGCAATGCTCATATCGTGAGCCCTGACTCTTCGTAAGGATCAGCAAAATATTATCATAATCTCCATAAAGCACATCTAATATCGCTTTACTTGCTACGATATCATCCTGCATATTATCTTCCTGTGCATCCGGATGTTCCTGTAACTCCATTAATTCCTGCTTCGTATGTTGGGACAGCATCGCAATAATCCGGTCTAATGACGGCTGTACGATCGATGCAAACAGATCTTCCTTATCCTGAAAGAAGAAATATAACGCTCCCGTTGTAACGCCTGCATTCTTACAGATATTCCGCAGGGATGCCTTCTGATATCCCTTCTCTAAGAATTCCTGCTTCGCACTGATCAATAATTTGTCCTTGGTTTCCCGTTCATCTTTCATTCAAATCCCCCATTTCAAAGCCACATAACACCGTTATGTTAGCATGGCTGAATATATTTGTCAACCCATTTTGCCATTAAAATAATCCCCGGTACCAGGCGGTAAATATCTGCATTTCGGAAAGACCGTCTTTGATACCGGATTGAAACCGGAACTTCTCCAGCGCTCCTATCTGATATTCCTTGACGTATTCAACGAAAACAAATATCCTATGGATAAGAATTCTGTCCACTTCCCCATGAGCCATCTAACATAATTGCATAATTGTAGATTGAGTTATCTAAGTAGTCAAAAAAATGTCCACTATTTCCTGTTCTGATAAATAATTAGTCAATGTTATCCCCCTCATACCAGCAAGTATTTTACTAAAATAGTTCCGTTCTTTTATAAAGTGCAAAACCATCTTGAATATTTTCATACAAAATGTTAATATACTTATACAGAATGGTGCTACCGATAGACGGCTAGCCCCTATTTAAGCGTAAAAACAACCGCCCAAGTCCTAGGAAAACTATTGGCGGTTGTTTTTGCTTGTGCTTATATGTTCTTCGTCTTCACGCTTGCGGTCTAATCGTTCAATCTTCTCCACAATCTTTCCAACTGCAACTCCGGTTCCAAAAACCACANGCAACTCCGGTTCCAAAAACCACAAGAACAAACGTTCGTCTTTTCCCATTTATTTCCTCATCACACTCTCTGCCGGAACCATCTGCCGGATCCGGTATATCAACAAGTGATCAATAATGAAATACAATACCTCGTTTTGCATAGATAAATCATCCCGGAAGTGTTATACTTTATATAATATTTTGAGAAGGAGAAGAATTAATTATGAAACATTTTTTCAAATCACACGTAATTGTAATCAGCATATTTGCATTTCTATTCGGATGCTTTCTTTATCCGAATCATGCAAACGCAAAGAGTTATCAGATTCAGGACAACTATTATGGCAATAGCTGTTCCGTGGTAATCAGCAAGAACAAAGTCTACTATTCTATCACAGAAACCGGTAAGATCTTCTGCTATGATATCAAGACAAAAAAGACAAAAACCATTGCCAAATCCAAAGGAAACGGATTCTACAACTTAAGAAAAAAGGGAAACTATCTCTATGCCGTCTATGATAAATATACAGGTTCCGATGGATCAAACAATTCCATTGTACGGGTTTCCATCAAAACCGGTAAGAAAACGGTACTTGCAAAAGGTAACAACTTCGTATTAACCGGCAAGAAGATATACTACACCAAAACAAAACGTGTTAAAAGCGGAGATTATGAATACGACAAGCCTCTTGGCACATATTCCATGACATTTTCCGGCAAAAAACAAAAAAGAGAAAAAGCTGTTAAACTAAATGCAAACCGTGATGAACAGTCCGTGATTCAGACATCAAAGGGATCTCTTTTCACGAAAGGTTATACCAAGAGAAACTTTTATCTCTCACAATCGTTAAATTATACGGCTCCAAACGGTACAACAACTGTTATTTATGATATTGCCAGTGATCCAAATGCACCTAGCTATGCATCATTAAACTATTATACCTTACAGGGCAATTACATTGTATATAAGAAATCAGTCAAAGATAATAAAACCGGAACAAAGAACCAGTTAGTTCTTGTAAAGAAAAACGGAACAGATGCAAGAGTAATCTATTCAAGAACTGCTGTAAGCGGATGGTAGATTATACATATGCTTAAATAATGATTGGGAGAGAAAACATGAAAAAGAATCTAATCTCTATTCTGATTTGTCTTTTATGCGCCTTCGCACTTAGCGGATCTGTCTCCGCGAAAGGGCCATATACGGCAACCGTAAACGGCAAAAAAATGTCCGCTACCTATAGTGCACCCAAAAAGAAGGGCTATAAGGTCCGGAAGATAAAAAAGATAAAAAACTCAAACAAAAAGGTTATTACTGTAAAAAAGAAGAAACAGAAAGTTACATTTATCCCTAAAAAGCAAGGAACCGCTACCATAAAGGTCACCTGGCAGTACAAGTCAGCCAAAACAAAGAAAGTCAAAGTCAAATCGGTTGTGTATCACATTACTGTTTCTCCTGCAAATACACAATCACAAAACAGCAAAAACTCTACAGAGCAGCAAGATACAGATACAAACAACAGCCATGCTAAGGATAACAAAAATCCAAGCAATAACAATCCAGGTTCTGATAACACAAACAATCAAATTTCCAAAACCGATATATCAGATTATTATTGTTCTGTACTCGATAATACAGAATACACAGGCAATCCTATCACACCAAAAATCGACGTATGTACATATTATTATGGTGATTATTATGCTTACCAGTTTTCTTTGACAGAAGGCAAAGATTTCTCTGTTACTTATGAAAACAACGTTAAGATCGGTACAGCCTGTGCCATTATCACCGGCATTGGAGATTATACCGGCACAATTCGATACGAATTTGAGATCACGAAAATCAGCGGACCAACACAGGTATCTCTTGAAAAATCGTCCTGTCATGTCGGCGAACAGGTTAAACTTATATCTGATAAACCATTTGTAGGAAAAATAACCTACACAAGCAAGCTATCTATGAGCGGCTGGACGAATAACACATATCTCGATATTGACTCAAACGGCGTAATTACCGGAAAAGAAACCGGTTGGGGAAGACTTACCGTCTCCTGGGAAGGGGATGAAACCCATGCCGGCGGTTCCGCATATGTCGGGAACTTTACGGTATATGCAAAAGAAGGACAGGAAATTGGAGGCTTTGATAGCCGTACTTTTTATGACGAAGACGAAGCTTTCAAAAAAGCCGAAGTAGATACAATCGTTAAGGATAACATCGCAACTTATAATGTAATCTACTGGAGTGATGCAACCGAGGAATGGCTAAATCAGCATATCACATATGAAGTGACAGATGTTACTCCAAAAGCATTAAAAAATGCAGTAAATGCCTTTCATTGGGACACTACATCACCAACCTGCAGCGTTGACGTTCAAGATACTACTTATACCCGCGGCAGTCTTAATATTGTAGTTCCCACGAATCCAGACAATACCAAAGAAGGTTTCGAGTGCAAAAGTACCGTGTTAAATGCTAAAAAAATAGTGATTCAATCCGGCATTGGTGTCTATGCCGTAAGAATAGATGCTTTCCAAGACGGAAAACTATGTGATCGCATGTATGCAGCTCTATCCCATTACGACGAAAATCAAAACAAATTAGACTCCGATCTGTATGCACAAATACGGCATAAAATCGAATCAAAATTGTGGACAGCAGATATGACAAACGGTGAAAAGTTATTGGCAATTGCTAAATATATCAATTCCACAACACATTACCCTGGCTATGGTTGTATTCAGAAAGAGATAAACCCAACTCTTTGGAAGAACCTGGCTGTGGATGATGCAATTCTGATGTACGACTTTAATAATGCCACAATTAACTGTGCACTCGCCTGGCAAGGTGGAATTGGTACCTGCGTAATCGTTAGCACTCTTCAAACCGTTGCTATGCAGGATCTGGGACTACCATATATCTACCACAAAGACACAAACACCATTGACGATGCGGAAGGAGTTTGGATGGCAGTAGGCAGTGCAAGCAGTAATCCCACTGCCAGTTTACACGAAACTCTGCGATATAAAGAGCCAGACGGCAGCATACGCAGCTTTGATGTACAAGGTCTTACAACAGACACCCCTTGCGAAGAACATCAATGTCAGGAGAAATTAATAGATCTTCACTAATGGTTGGGATGATTATCTCACAGAATTCTGTT
>HF987865.1 GCA_000431135.1 Clostridium sp. CAG:590 | reverse complement strand
GTTTAGAATACGTTTCTGATTACCGGAACTGATCTCGGCAGCCGTGACATTAAGATAATGATTCTTTCCGGATCCGGAAACGGTAATGGTCTGGTGTTCTCCGGATACTTTACTTAAAGTGACATCTTCGGAGGTTTTGATTCTGGACAGCGTGGTAGATATTTTTCGAAGGTTACTTAACTCTGCCGCAACATTGATGTAAGGGGAAGAAGATTTTGTTTCCCGGTATATTTTTGTACTGGTCTGCTGATCAAAGAAATTACTGTTGCGTCCAATGCTGATTCGACCTTCCTGATTTGAAATATTGGTTTTGATGGTTCTGCCTAATACGATGTAGCCGTTACTGCTAATGTTAGAAAGCGCTTCCGCGTATTGTCCTATGTAATTGTCCTCACGTTTTCCTAAATGATTATTTTGTTTTGCACCAAAGGTATGCGTATTTGCATATAACTGATTCGTGGCAATGTTACCATTTGTGTGTCCACCAAGTGTAACTTCCTCTGCAAAAATGTGGAAATCAAATGCGGGAGAAGAGTAGGCGGTTCCGCCAAAATGATTCTGGGGTGTATAAGATGTATTGAGGGTGTTAGATTTATCTAAGGGGTTGTAAGCCAGATAATTACCGGCACCAGCTTTGGAACTTCCCATGTTCAGTGCGATGATCAATAATAGTGTTGTAATGACCGCAATGACACGTTTTACTTTGGTAGGAAAAATTCTTTTCATATTTTTCAAATTCATCACCTCTTTTCTACGATATACATTTTGCAGAAAAATGTGACTACTTTTTTTGCAGAAATTACCCTTGCACAGCGTAAGTGACG
>HF987864.1 GCA_000431135.1 Clostridium sp. CAG:590 | reverse complement strand
TCAGATTACTGTTGAGCAATTTGCAGAATTTTTACCGACAGTAAGTGTTGAAATGAATATTCAGGCAAGTGGTGCAGAGGAATATTATGTTAAGGATATGTCGTATGAAATCGAAGACGGAGAAATTCAATATGGAATAAAATATGAGTTCGCTCCTAAGAATTGCGCAGACATATTCAGAGTGGTAAAAGAAGTTGTATCTCAGACTGAAATTAACGATGCAAATTTAAAAGAGGTTAAAATGAATCTCTTACCAGTAGAATATTATAATTATTCAATAAAAGTTTCGGATGGTAGCAATGTGTCATATGATACATTGAGAATGTTCAAGTACGAGGCTCTTGAGGCAGAAAGAGATGATTTTTCAAAAACTAAGAATCAGTTGGGCTCAAAATTTTTGGTTGATTTATTGAAAGATAGACTTTCTGATCAGGATAAATTGAAAATAGAAAAAGAATATAGTCATTTCTTTGAGGCACTAAAAGAAATTAGTGATATTAATGATATAATTAACTGGCAAGAAACATCTGAGCTAAAGGGTGCAAAGAAGTTTTTTTCGCACATTAACATTCTGCCTAATATGCCACCAATGCAATCTATTTTAAGTAGTGTAAGGTTGGGATATTCAGAAGAAGAATTGTCAATGCAAGGATTGGGACATCGTAACTTAGTATTGCTGTTTGTGCTGATTAATTCACTGCTTGGAAAGGAAACAGATATTGCTCTGAATGTTTTAACGATAGAAGAACCGGAAGCCCATTTGTGTATTAATAATACAAGATTGATGGTAAGTTTTTTAAAAGCATTTACGGATAAGAATAAAACTGTGCAGTTGTTTTATTCCACACATAGTACTGAATTCATTAACAAGATGAATTTAAAAAATGTGGTGGTTTTACATAATGGAAAAGCTTACTCATTTGCAGATGAATTAGAGGATGAAGATTTTGCATATTTAGCAAAGAACCCTAATTTGGATCTTTTTAAACTATTTTTCTCTAAGAAATGTATTTTGTTTGAGGAAATATCGGAAGAATTATTAATTCGTTCTTATATTGACTCAAAAGAAACATTAAGTGACATTGAAGTGCTGTCATTTCATAAAGGGTTTAAAAAAATAATGAATATTTGGAAAAAAGTCAATGAAGGTTCTGACAATAAATTGGGCATTATTCGTGATTATGATAATCAATCTAACGCTAAGAAGCAACATGATAAATATAATGATGATAAGGAAATATGTGTTAGAACGACCGAGTATTATACTTTAGAACCGGAAATTGTAAATACGGGTGACAACTATAAGATATTGAAGAACAAATATGGAGATGTTTTTGGTTGGAATGATATGACAGATGATCAGCTTACAGAAGCGTGGAAAAATGCAAAAGCAACTGATATGTTTACAATTTGTAAAGATTTAGCTAGTGGAGAATTAGAAGGTTTTCAAATGCCAAAACATATCCAAGATGTTATAGATTTTCTTTCACAAGAGTCAGAAGAGGTGTTATAAAGTGGAAATAAATATAGCAGGTGCAGGAGCAGGAAAGACTACAAAGATGTCTGATAAAATAATACTTCTTCGTAATCAAATTGATGCGGAAAAGAAAATATTTTGCGTTGCATTTACTAATAGTGCCGTAGATTGTATTCGTAGAAAGCTGTGCGAACATTATGTACAAATTCCGGAAAACATAATAGTGAGTACGATTCATTCGTTTTTGTATAGGGAAATAATAAAGCCATATTATCATTTACTTTATGGAAAGAAATATGAAAAAATTTCTATTGCAGAATTACCACAAGACGCAAAGTATAAAAATGCAAAGATTAAAAGACTTGATGATATGAATGTACTTCATCAAACAGTAATTCCTGAACATGCTAAATGGGTATTGTGTAAAAAATCAAAGGATACAAAAAATATAAAAGATGGGAGACAAATAATTAAAAATGCAATTGTAAAATATTGTGGTGCAATCTGTATAGATGAAGTACAGGACATAGATAAGCATATGCAAGAAATTATAGAAGAATTAAGTGGAATGGAAATCCCAATGATACTGATGGGAGATCCGAAGCAGGATTTAAAAGGATTTAAATGTTTAAGAAATCTTATGTCTATATACGAACAAAATGTTAGATATATATCAGAATGTCATAGATGTCCGCAATTACATTTAGAACTGTCAAATCGTTTGGTAGATAAAAATGAAAAGCAGAAATCTGAAAAGGACTCCGGTCAATTATCAGTATATTATGAAAGTGAAATTGATTGCCACACATTAATTGAAAGACAAAAATATGATTTGATGTATATATCCCAGAAGCAAGGGGTGTATGAAACACACGACTACAAGAAGAATAACATAAGAGAGAATTTAGCGGAAGAGCTTGAACCATTGCTGTTTGAGAATCATCCAACCAAAGATGCTCAGACAGTTAAAAAAGTAGCGTATTATTATGCTGGGAAGATGATTGAAAAGTACAGGAATACGGGAAAGAAAAAAGATGCAATGGCATTACTGGGCAAGTGCGAAAAAATAGATTCAAGAAGATATGGCATTATCATAAATATTTTTGAAGACGAAAGTCCAATAAAACAAGAAGATAAGATTTTTGTAAAATCAATAGACTACATAAAGGGAATGGAGGGGGAGAAGTGTTTATTCATTCTCACAAATGACTTGGCAGCATATTTATTTAACGATAATAATACCGAGGCGAATAAGACGAAGAATAAGCTTTATGTAGCCCTTACTCGTTCGTTAAATGAATTGTCGATATACATATTAAAAGAGGTTGAGAATAAATACACAAAGAAGAGAATACAGGATTTTTTTGAAAGATATCTTTGAATATAAGATGATAATAAAGGTGGTGATGAGATGTTGGTAGATGAAATATGGGATTTCAAAAGTATTAACATGGGACGCGAGTTAGAGATTTCTGGAGAATTTATATATGAATCAGCAAAGAAAACAATGTCGATAACTGGATTAAATAATCAATATGAGATTAATATCATATTGTATACCGGAGCAGTTGGCATAGAACGGTTACAAAAAATTTATTTGTGTCTTGTTCTACAAAATCCAACTGATAAGGAATCTGTTCCAAAGTGCCTTATAGAACATAACCATCATGAATTAGAAAAAGAAATTGAGAAATATACTACAGAACAACTTTCAAAAAATGGAAGAAGTCTTTTGGGAGTTTTTTCTAATTATTATAATAATTACCGATATGCAAATTATATACCGGGAAAAAATAGCAGTGAGTTGAGAAAGTTATTTATTAGTTTTTTAAAAAAACAAAATGGAAAATTTAATTTTGATGAGCCATGTGCTATGATCCAGTTTGATGTATTCAAACGTTTTTACATAAATGAATTGGGAAAATTGGCTAGGTATTATTTTGAATTAATAGAACATAAGGCAAGAGATATTAATACGTATACATATGAGATTGACTCGTATTCAAATGCTGCAAGAGTCTTTTTATCAACTCAAAGAAGATCTCTTTATGAGCAGATGGTTATTGAACAAAATTCAATAAAAGAGCTACTGCTCTATATGTATAAGAATAAGCGAGAGTCTGGTGTTTTTAGATTACTGAATGATATGGAAACTTTGGAAATGGATGATGCACTAGTAAATGATTATTTAGCTGATTTATGTGAGGGAAAAGTCAATAATTGGTTGATAGATTATGTAGACGAGTTGTATGAAGAAATGGAAGACATAAAGAAAAGAAAAGAGCGTGAGGAATTATTGGCATTGATTGGAAATAGATCGGTTTTGTTTGATTTTGATGATTTTGAAGATGATGAAAATGAAGCATACCACAAGAAAATGTTTGAAAGCGACGATATTGAGGGAGGAGAGAATTTGTAGTTGCAAAAAATGAAAATTAACTTGTCATTCAGGTATCATCAAGTTATAATATTCCCATGGCAACAGTTTGGCAACAACCATTCAGTAGGTCAAAATAAATAGTGTAATTGATATATAAATATGCCCCATACTCGATCGAAACTTAAATAAAATAAGTTAAGTTATGTTTGGGTCATAAAGAGTTTGAATAACGGATTAAAATGCCGAAAGCCTGTATTTATGCGGGTTTCCGGCATTTGTTTTATC
>HF987863.1:26508-38224 GCA_000431135.1 Clostridium sp. CAG:590 | reverse complement strand
CAGATCAGTATGAGAAAATTAAAGGGAGAATACAACTGTATCATCAAAAATTGCATGTAGAGCAAGAAAAAAATAATGTGGGTAAAGTTGGTAAAATACAGGATGATATAGAAAAGCAAAAAAAGAATGCGGAAAAGGCTAAAGAAAAAATAAATAAAGCGCAAGCTAAAATTGATGAATTGGAAGGGTAAGATAGAAAGAATGGACAGTCTAAGATGGATTGTCCATTTTTTAGAATTGACAAGAAAATGTGTCCAGATTATAATAAAGAAAAAATAGCACTCAACAAGATGAAGTGCTAACAATTCGTGCGAAAAATATAGAAATGGAGGGGTTGCATGAATACATTAAAGCTGGAAATGGAAAATTGTTACGGAATTCAAAAAATTCAACAGGATATTGATTTTTCTAAAAATAATGTGGCAGTTATTTATGCTCCAAACGGAACGATGAAGTCTTCATTTGCTAAAACATTTGAAGCAATTAGAGATGGAAAAACCGTAGAAGAAAAAGTTTATGGTTGCAAAAGTAAATATTCAATTACAGATGAGACTTCAACAGCAATTAGCCCAGAGTCAATAATGGTTATTAACCCATTTGATGAAAATGCATATGAAAATCAAGGAACATTGATGGCAAACGAAACATTAAGAAGGCAATATATACAAATTTATAAAAGTATTGACCAAAGCAGAGAAGCAATGTTCGGAAAAATAAAAGCCTCATTAAAATATTCGAGTAGAAGTAGTTTTGATGCAGAAAGTAGTATGTTAAATGATTGGGGATATACGAAGAAAGATTTATTTTTGTGCCTAAAAGAGATAGAAAATAAATTAAATAATTCGGAATTACAATGTTCTCTAAAGGAAGAGGAATTGGATTATAATACGTTATTCAATTCCAAAGTATATTCTATGGTTACTTCCGGAAAAACTTCTGAACTGATTGAAGAGTACGAGAAGAAGTATAGCGAACTGTTAGAAAAATCTCTATATATGCAAAAAGGTGTAATAGATCATAATAATTATGCTAATATAAGTGACTCTTTGGGGAATAATGGATTTTTTGGGGCAAAAAATGAAATTCGACTTGTTGCAAAAGATGGAAGTACATCAGTAACGCTGAGAACGCAGGGTGAATTGAATGAGTTAATAAAAAAAGAAAAAGAACAGGTGTTAAATACTAAGGAATTAAAAGACTTATTTGAAAAAATTAATAAGGCTATTAGTAAAAATAAAGACACACAAGCATTTAATGCATATTTACAACAGCATCCGGATGTAGTTGCAGAATATCGAGACATTGATAAATTCAAAAAGAAAGTATGGGTAAAAGTTTTTGACATATATCAAGCAGAATTACATGATTTGCTGGAGTATTATGATAAGGCGCAAAATGATTTAAAACAATTAAGAGATAAAGCGAAAAGTGAAACAACTGATTGGAATAGGGCGTTGGATTTATTTAAAAAAAGATTTTTTGTTCCATTCTCAATAGAACCGGCGAATCAAGAGGATGTTATATTAAATTTAGATTTGCCAAGTTTTAAATATATCTTTGAGGATAATAGGGGGTCTAAAGAAGTTTCGAAGGAAGATTTGTTAGATGTTTTGAGCACAGGGGAAAAGAGAGCATATTACATCTTGAACCTAATATTTCAAATTTTGGTTGCTCAAAAAGATGGGCGAGAAAAACTTGTTATTTTAGATGATATATCAGAGTCTTTTGATTATAAAAATAAGCATGCAATAATAGAATATATCAGTGATATCGCCGAGTATACTAGTTCGCAGGGAGAAAAAGTATTCAAAGTAATCTTACTTACTCATAATTTTGATTTTTACCGAACAGTTGCTTCACGTATTACTAAACGGGGAAATTCATATATTGCATATACTGATGGAGGAAAGATAAATTTTGAAAAAGGACAGTATACTAGAAATTTATTTGGATATTATAAAGATGAGATTGCAAAAGGAAATAAAGATAATATAGTTGTTGCATCGATACCATTTGTTAGAAATTTAATAGAGTATACGGAGGGAGATTCGAATCCAGAATATCTTAAACTGACAAGTCTGTTACATTATAAACCGGATACAACAACTATTGAACTAGGCGAGATTGAAAAAATATATAATCAATATTGGTGTAAAAGTTCAAATGTAAATTTCGCTAAAAATAGAGAAACGGATCATATATATGATATTATTATCAAAGAAGCAGATGCAATTGTGCCTGTTGAAAAACTGGAGATAGAAAGCAAGCTTATATTATCTATGGCAATCAGACTCAAATCTGATGAATATATGATTCAAAAAATATCTAGTAAAGTAACAAATGGAACAGCTATTATAAACGATATATACCAAAAAAGGAATCAGAGTGCTTGGCTGTATAAAGAATATAAAAAAAATATAAATGATAATGCAATGGAAATTCTGGAGCAAGTTGCTATGTTGACACCAGAGAATATCCATTTAAATTCATTTATGTTTGAACCTATTTTAGATATGTCTTTACTGCACTTATACGATTTATATCAGGAAGTAAAAAATTTGTTGATAAAAAATGCAGTGATAACACCATGATAACAAAATTTCCCAAAACCACACGGACACAACGGAAAATCCGGATTTTCCCACACAAATCACACGAAAAATCACCATTTGCACACCGCAATACACCGGTCTGATATCGTGAGGGTGGTAGAACAGTAGGTTCAGGCCGTGTTGCTACAGTTATCGAGTAATTTAAAATTATATATTTTAGATTGTATTCCGCAATCCTTGAGAAATCAGGGGTTGCGGTTTTTTTGTATAAAAACTTTTTTAATAATGCATTTTTGGGAAAAGAATGGTAAACTGTTGTTTAATGGGCTTGCATGCTTGCAGAATAGCTCAACTATTTTTATGATTTGAAAAGAGGCAGAAGATGAATGCAAAAGAGATGCTGGGCTGTTGTCTGATTTTTGCAGCAATCATTTTAGCGCAGCTGCCGGTACAGCGAAAAGCAAAATTAGCAGATGAAGTCATGGGGAGAACAGGAGTGAGTAAAAAATCGAAATATTTTTGGAAAAAGATTTTGATTTTAACATGGATGTTCAGTTTATTTCTTGGCATACTGGCAGGACCATGTGCGGTAGACGCAAAGAACCAAAAAGAGAAAAAAGAATATGGCGTATTTTTAAGCATTGATTCGTCTCAGATAAAAAAGTTATACGGATATAGGCTGGTGGTCATTGATGCACAGTATTTTTCTGCAAAAGATATCCGTACCCTGCACAAAAAAGGCGTAAAAGTATATACCTACTTAAATGTCGGTTCCATCGAGAATTTTCGCTATTATTATAAGAAATATGAATATCTTACAATCGGAAATTATGAGAACTGGGAAGAAGAAAAGTGGGTAGATGTTTCGAATAAGGACTGGCAGAAGTTTATGGGAAAACTGTCGAAGAAGCTGCTGAAAAAAGGGGTGGATGGTTTCTTTATTGACAACTGCGATGTCTACGATTATGCAAAGACAAAGAAAAATTTTAAAGGACTGGCCAAAATACTGAAAAATATCAAACGTCTTGGAAAAGGTGTCATGATCAATGGCGGAGATGTTTTTGTGACAAAGTACAGAAAAACATACGGATCGGCGAAAGATATCATGACTGCCGTTAATCAGGAATCTGTGTGGAGCAGTATTCGGTTTGAAACGGGCACGTTTGGAAAACAGCCAAAAGATGTACGCAAATATTTTTCCGATTATGTTCAAAAATGTAAAAAAGATAGAATGGAAGTCTATCTTTTAGAATACACGAAAGATAAAAAACTGATCAGACAAATTAAACGGTATTGCAGAAAAAATAAGTTTCACTATTATATATCGGATTCAATCGAATTGGATTAATAAACAAGTATGATTGAAATTATTGGCAGTAATCGTGATAGACGATATCGGAAAAAATAGATTTGCTTACATGTAAGTTGTGTGCAAGTGCTGAATAATCTGATTATTAAAAATGAAAACTGACATGAGATTTTGGATATTAAAAAACGCAAGGGACAATATTCGAAAGGAAAAAATAATTTATTTGCGGTTGTTATTGTGTTAAAATATATGCTGTCTATGGTTAAACCAAGTGTGGAAATAGGAGAACTAGAAAAATAACATGCAGATAATAGAAGTAACCAATTTGAATCACCCGGAGCTGACCATTTACACGGAGCATTCGGAGAAACAGCTTGCAACAATATATGAACCGAAAGAAGGATTGTTTATTGCGGAAAGTCCGAAAGTAATTGAACGGGCACTGGATGCGGGATATGAACCGGTATCTTTCTTGGCAGAGAAAGGACAACTGAAGGAAGCGGAGAACATTTTTGATCGAATAGAAGATGTTCCTGTATATATAGCACCGGATGAGCAGTTGGCAGAATTAACCGGATATCATTTAACGAGAGGACTTTGGTGTGCGATGCGTCGGAAGACGTTGTCAACACTTGAGGAAGTGTGTCGGGATGCAAGGCGTATTGTAATATTGGAAGAAGTCGTCAATCCGACCAATGTAGGTGCACTGTTTCGCTGTGCGGCTGCACTCGGTATGGATGCGGTGATATTAACAGGTGGATGCAGTGATCCGCTTTACAGAAGAGCAAGTCGTGTCAGTATGGGAGCTGTATTTCAGATTCCGTGGACGATATTGCCCAAAAAAGAAGGAGTATGGCCAACACAGACAGTGAGCGCATTGCGGAAATTAGGATTTAAGACGGCGGCAATGGCACTGAAAGAGGATAGTGTCGGAATTGATAACCGACAGTTGAATGCGGAGGACAAACTGGCGATTATACTCGGTACAGAGGGTGATGGTCTGGCGCGGGATACCATTGCAGATTGTGACTACACCGTTATGATTCCGATGGCACATGGAGTGGATTCGCTCAATGTAGCGGCGGCAGGAGCGGTGGCATTCTGGCAGCTTGGTAACGGATGTTCAACAGGGAAATAAATGGTTAAATGGACGCATTTATAATCGGTGACGGTGAGAATATATAGTAGATATGGGGGATGTGGCATATGAACAAAATGAAAAAACGGATAATGCTTGTAAGTGTATGCATACTATGTTTCTGCTTAGTGGCATGTGGAAAAAAGGAAGAACAAAAAGAAGATGCGACACGATCGAATACGGAGCAGAATAGCAAAACGGAGCTTTCTGACAAACAGACAGACGAAGACATAAGCAATACAGAACAAGAGGAATCAGGAGAAAAGAATGGTGATTATGTATTAGCCAGACCTTCTAAAAATGGTGCGTTGTCAGTAAAAGGAACACAGCTTGTAGATGAGCAGGGACAGGTTGTACAGCTTCGGGGAATTAGTACACATGGCATTGCGTGGTTCCCGGATTTTGTCAATCAGGATGCGGTCAATCAGCTTGGCAGTGAATTTGGCGCAAATCTATTTCGAATTGCAATGTACACGGATGAAAATGGCGGCTATTGTACGGACGGAGATAAAGCAAAACTGAAGCAACTCGTATTGGATGGTGTAGCGTATGCCAAACAGGCGGATATGTATGTGATCGTCGATTGGCATATTTTACATGACAACAATCCTCTGACACATAAAGATGAGGCGTTGCAGTTTTTTGAGGAAATGACGGAACAATTGAAAAATGAAAAACATGTCATTTATGAGATCTGCAATGAACCAAACGGAGATGCAAACTGGGAAGATATTAAGGCGTATGCAGGGGAAGTACTTCCTGTGATCCGGGAAAATGCACCGGATGCGGTTGTACTGATCGGAACACCAACCTGGTCTCAGGAAATAGACAAACCACAAAATGATCCAATCACCGGATATGACAATATCATGTACACCTTACATTTTTATGCAGCAACTCATAAACAGGACTTACGCGATAGAATGGTGAGTGCAATTGAGGCAGGAACCCCTGTTTTTGTCAGTGAGTTCGGATTGTGTGATGCCAGTGGAAATGGCGGAAATGATTTGACAGAGGCACAGAATTGGATTGACACGATGGATCAATATGGTGTCAGCTATGCCGTATGGAGTTTGTGTAACAAAGACGAGACTTCCGCACTGATCTCATCCGATTGCCGGAAAACTTCCGGATTTACAAAGGATGATCTGAGTGAGAGCGGAAAATGGATTTATGATATGCTGCATGCGGATAGAAAAGCGGGTGTTTCACAGGGAAAGGAACAAGCCAGTACAACAGCAAATGCCGATCTGAACAAGACAGATGCAAATAAGGAGAACAGTACACAGGAAACAACTCCCGATAATACCGGAACAGGAGCAAAAAATATATCTGCTGGAGATCTGGAAGTGAAGGCGACAGTGACCGGAAGCTGGGAGTCGGACGGAAAGACATTTTATCAATATCAGTTGACGATAACCAATAAAGGAACAGAGGATATATCGTCATGGGAGATTCCGTTGACATTTTCCGGGAATATTGAGTTGTCGGATGGTTGGAATGGTGAGTATCAGGCGGATGGTAACAAACTCACGATCCGTTCAAAGGATTATAATGAGGAAATTCAATCCGGAAAGTCTGTTGAGGATATTGGATTTATTATAAGTGCATACGGCCGGTTGTCACTCGAATAAAGTACACATTAATAATGCACACAGTCCCATTGATATGCGGTATACTAAATATATCAAATCATTGTTTTTGTAATTTGTAGATATGGTGAATTGAAAAGGAGAAACCATGAATAATCAAATTAATATTGCAGAGATTTTAATAGTGAATGGGGCAGGTGTGTTTTGCCTATTGTATCTGGCAGGAACAAGATTGTCGAATAAGTTAGGAAAACGAGTAGGAGAATATCTGTTTAATTGCATGATTGCTATCAGCATTGTTGCACTTCTGCTGGAATGCTTTCTTTTTGTATTGATGGTATACCGGGGAAAACTGTTTGCGTTGCGCAATATGTTTCAAATGCGATTCTGTTTCCGGCAACAACATTAATGGGGTATTTATGGTGTCTGTTTGTTGAGTTTAAGATTTTTCATAATGTTAAGAGAATTCGCAGGACTGCGTGGATGCTTGCGCCGCCGGTTGCTGTAGCATATGCTTTAACGGTATTGAATTGTTTGTGTAAAACAGGACTATTGTTTTCTATATCAAGCGATAATGTATATACGAGGGGACGTTTTGGATTATATAGTTATGTTATTCTTGCATTTTATTATCTGTATAGTATTATCGTGGTTTATCTGGCGAAACATAAAGGAAGTAAGATTCATTTTTTTCCGGTATATACATATGTACTTCCGTGTGTCATGGGGACGGTTATTCAGGGTTTACATTATGGGGTTGCAACAGGATGGTTTTCGGTTGCCATCGCACTGATGCTTGTGGAAATGCAGCTTCAAAAAGAGGAATCGTTTGTGGATGAATTGTCAGGGTTGTATAATAGGAAATATTTAGAGTTCTATTATAAACAGATGCAGATGAAGAAGTATGCGCAGGTGTTTGGCATTATGATGGATATTAATTTATTTAAGAAAATAAATGATACCTACGGACATACGGCTGGGGATGATGCCATTCGGACGGTTGGCAGACTGCTCTCTGGTTGGGTAGATGTTTCGGATACTGTCATCCGGTTTGCGGGCGATGAATTTACTATTTTCTGTACAAATAGAGACGAACAGGGTGTAATGGATCTGATCAGCGATATAAGAAAGCGTTTAACGGAATATAATCGTACGGAAAAGAAACCATATGAATTGTCATTTGCGATTGGGTATGCTGAATATTCTCCGGAATATGCAAGTCTGGATGAATTCCTGCGCGATATGGATCAGAAAATGTATGAGGATAAAGAAGTTTTCCGTAAGCAATGTCAGTAATTATGTAATATTTGTACAATATCTTATAGCAATCAGCAGAATAAAGTGATATAATTTATACAAATGTGCATGTGTAATGTATGCATTTTTTGAACATTTTAACTATATTTGATGTTTGAACAGCTATATGGTATTAGGAGGGAGTTACAAATATTATGAAGAAACGATGGAAGGGTATTCGTACATTATGTTTGGTCGTTTGCGGTCTGATGATGGCGGGAGTGTCCGTAAAGGCAGACAACGGTCTTGGGGTGACAAAGCATACGAAGAAGGAGATTGCGGAATATATTAAGGAGACGCAAGCTAATATTAAGAGTGAAATTGGGTATAAGGAAAATAAATATCCGAATCCGGGTAAAATGACGATGGATGGAGCGGGTTCCTTGAGCGATATTGTGATTAACTCTGCTCTTTTAAAATTAAACCAGTATCGATATATTGCCGGACTGGATGCGGTTATAGCGAACGAAACGTATTCTGACTATGCACAGGCGTTGGTGTTTGTCAAGGTATATGGAAGTGGGTTGAGTTCTGATCAGTTAGGATCTACTTTATATCAGAATTATTTGGAAGGTGAGAAGTATTCGAATTATGCAACAGGGTGTAACGGAGTAGTTCCTGCGATTGATACATGGATGAAGAATTCAGATGCTCGACAGCAGATGATGAAATCCTCAATGAGTGAAACGGGTTTTGGTTTCGTGCATCAGAATACCGATTACTATGCTGCAATGTATACGGGTCAGGGAGATACAACGGTTAAGAATGTTGCATGGCCGGCACAGATTACGCCTACTGCCTTTTTTGATTCTGATGATAAATGGACTTTTGCTACCGGGCAGGAAGAAAGTGTTGGTAATATTACAGTGACTGTGACACGGTTACGAGACAATAAAAAGTGGACTTTTGATAAGTCTGGTGGATTGACGGTAAGCAATAATACATCCGGATTGAAAGGTTATTTGGTTTTTCAACCGAAGCTTGATAGTCTGCCATCTAATGAACAGTTCCAGGTTCAGATAACGGGATTGGTACAGGGAAACGTGTCATATTCGGTAGAATTTTTTAATGCGGACAATTATTCGGAATCTACAGGCGATGCACAGTATGATGACAACGGTATATGCAAATATACAACTTTGGTGGATGGTGCTTTAAAGCATGATGATACTAAATGTCCGGAGAAGAATAATTGTAATGGCTATATGCCGGCAGTATGTAAGAGTGAAGGTAACTATGAGATTGGAAATGCAGGACAGTTGTATTGGTTTGCACAACAGGTGAATGAGGAGGGTAAGTCAACATATAATGCGGTTTTAACAAAAGATATTACAGTAAATCAGAATGTTCTGAATGCAGATAATACGTTGAATTCGGGGTCATATATGGAATGGACACCGATTGGCGACGGGGTAGAATATGCAGGAATTTTTAATGGACAGAATCATACAATTAGTGGATTGTACAAGAAGAATTTAAGTAAAGTTACACAGGTAGTCGGATTGTTTGGAAAAATTAAGAATCCTGCTAAGGTTTGTAATATTGGAGTGATTGATTCTTATTTTGATGTATCATCAGGAATAGGCACATATAATGGTGTGATATGTGGGGTAAATAATGGGACGATAGATACCTGCTATTCGAAAGGCTGTATGAGTGCAACATCACAGATATGTGGTGGCATTAGCGGATTTAATAATGGTACAATATCGAACAGTTATAGTGTCAGTGCGATAAATGGTGGGAAAAGGCGCGGAGGCATATGTGGGAATAATAAGAATGATAAGAATGTATCAAATTGTTACTTTGACAGTGATGTATGTAGTGGCAGTGTAGTTGACAGTAGTTATGGAAAGACAACGGCAGCATTTAAGAGTGGCGAGGTTGCTTATCTATTGCAGGAGAAGCAGTCTATATGGGGACAGGCAATCGGTAAGGATGATAGACCGGTGTTGAATGGTTCTAAGGTATATAAGAATGGTGATACTTATTCGAATGGACAGGCAACGACAAAACATCATTATAATGCCAGCGGTCAATGTACAGGGTGCAGTGAGAACATAGGCACGATTAAAAATAATAGCTATAAAACGAATTATACATATGGAGACACAATTCCAGAACCGAAAGAATCAAACTTTACAATACCAGAAGGCGCAGCAACACCGAACTTTACCTGGTATGACGGAGATCAGACGGCGATTTCGGATCTGAATTCTGTTGCATCGCAGAAGAGGAATACAATGCCTGTTGATGCGGGGACATATACATTAGTGGTTGAGACCCCGGCACATGATACGGAGACTGCGACATACGATGCGTCAAGTATTCGGATCAAGGTCGTAATAGCGAAAGCGACACCAACAGATTATGTCAAACCAACGGGTTTGACGGCAAATTGCGGTGATAAACTTTCTGCTGTATCATTAAAAGTTAGTAACACGAATGAAAAGGGAAGTTTTGTATGGACAGATTCGGATGTAGAATTAAAGGCCGGATCGAATGAACAGGGACAGACAATCCAGAAGACAGCAAAATATATTCCGGCAGACACAAAGAATTATAATGAAGTAGAAGGAATAGTATTAAATATTCAAGTGACACATCAGGCAGTAACGGATTCTGCGGTAACGGCAACCTGTGAAAAGGAAGGAAAGACAGAGGGACGTCATTGCAGTGCTTGTAATACGGTATTCGTTAAGCAGGAAACAATACAATCGCTCAAACATCATTATAATGCGGATGGTCAGTGCTTGAATTGTGGCAAGAGCATAGGTACGATATCGAATAATAATTATAAGACGGTTTATGAATATTGTGGATATGCAATTTCCGAACCGGCTCCGAAAAACTTTATACTTCCGAAGGGTGCGACATCGCTTGTTTTTACATGGTATAATGGTGATCAGACGGGAGTTGCTGATTTAAATACTGTTTCAGCGCAGAAGATAGAGAATGAACCGGTTAATGCGGGTACATATACATTAGTAGTTGAGGCGCCGGCGCATGATACAACGGAAGCAAAATATGATGCGTCAAATCTTCGGGTCAAAGTTGAGATAAAAAAGGTAAACCCAACGGGTTATATCAAGCCAACAGAATTGACGGCAAAATGCGGTGACCTGCTTTCTGCGGTATCGTTAAAGGTTAATGACGAGAATGAGAAGGGCAGTTTTGTATGGACGGATTCGAATGTGAAATTAGAAGCGGGTTCAGATGTCAATGGACAAACCATTACAAAGAAGGCAAAATATGTTCCGGCAGACACCAATAATTATAATGAAGTAGATGGAATTGAGTTAAGTATTAAGGTAGAACATGAATTTAAACTCATAGGAGGTACAAGTCATAATGCACAATGTACTTCCTGCAAAACTCAATCTTTATCAACTGCTTGCGTAGGAGGCAAGGCGACCTGTACTTCTCCTGCAATTTGTTCCATCTGTGGAAAACCATATGGAGATGTGGATACTACTATAAATGGACATGAATATGAACCGGTTTATAACTGGCGGGAGAATGGAGATATCTGTATGGTAGATTTTGTCTGCAAGCGCGAAGGATGTAGCGAGTCTGTACAGAATCATAAATTGACATATAGATGTGCGGTTACATCTAAGGTGATTAAAACGGCAACTTGTATACAGGAGGAGATCACAACAAGGACAGCCACATATAGTTTTAATAATATAGAGTACACGACAAGTAAAAACTTTGTTACAAAGAGTGCACTCGGACATCATAGTTGGGATGGGGGTACGATAACCAAAGAACCTACTAAGACAGAAGAGGGAATCAAGACATATACATGTACAAGCTGCCAGCAAAC
>HF987863.1:19370-26415 GCA_000431135.1 Clostridium sp. CAG:590 | reverse complement strand
ACACGGACAATCCGGGCGGCAATACCGGAGATAGTGGCAATACGGACAATCCGGGCGGTAATACCGGAGATAGTGGCAACACGGACAATCCGGGCGGGAACACCGGGGATAGTGGCAATACGGACAATCCGGGCGGTAATACCGGAGATAACGGGAATCCGGGTAAGCCGGGTGGAGACACAGATGATGGACAACAACCATCTGCACCTTCTGATACCACGGGAGGCGGACAACAGCCATCTGCACCTTCTGATACTACGGGAGGCGGACAGCAGCCATCTACACCGACAGACAATACGGAAACTGTGAAAGTTGGTATGGTTACATCGGATGACAAGGCGGCAGCGAAATATCAGATTATGAATGTTGATAAGAAGGAAGTAAGCTTTGTAAAGCCGGTCAACAAGAAGGCAAAGAAGATAACCGTTCCGGATACTGTAAAGATTGATGGAAAGACCTATAAGGTAACATGTGTTTCCGGCAAAACATTTTCAGGAGCCAATAAATGCAAGACGATCACGATTGGTAAGAATGTGACATCAATCAAGGCGAATGCATTTAGTGGATGTAAGAATGTTAAGACGATCATTTTCAAGACAACGAAACTGACGAAAAAGACAGTTGCCAAGAATGCATTTAAGGGAATTACCAAGAAAACAACAATTAAAGTTCCAAAGAAGAAAGTATCTTCCTATAAGAAAATATTTAAGAGCAAAGGGTTATCTTCTAAAGTGAAAGTAAAAGCTTAGATACATGATTATATGCGCAGCAGATAGAAATGTCTGTTGCGTATTTTTTTGAAACCATGCCATAAAAACTTCCGTCTAATATATGTAAGATGAAATAAAGAACGCTTTATTTTATTTATCTGTGCACAGGAGAAGAATATGAATATTGAAACAAGATTATTGATCAAGAAAGCACAACAGCATGATGAAGAGGCATTTAGCAAACTGATAGATTTATTTTTGAAAGATATGTATCGTACAGCAATCGCAATTTTGGCAAATGAAGAAGATGCGGGTGATGCACTTCAAGATACAATTTTGTCATGTTGGGAAAAGATGAATATGTTGAGGAAAACAGAATATTTTAAAACCTGGATGACCAGAATTCTGATCAATCATTGTTATGACATTTTGCGGGAACGTTCGGACTATGTCGATTTAGACTGTTGCGAGGAACCGGCACAATGTGATGAATACAATATTGAATTTAAAGAGGCATTAAGTTCGGTAGATGAAAGGTATCGGCTGCCTATGGAATTGTATTATGGACAAGGTTTTAAAGTAAAAGAAATTGCGGAGATTTTATCCATGCCGCCTAATACGATTAAAACGTATCTGTCAAGAGGCAGGAAACAGATTGCAAAATACTACGGGAAGGAGCTTTAAAATGATGGAAGATAAAAAAATATTGTCAGAAGAGGTAGTGTTATCAGAAGTCATATTAGATAGAACCAATCGTGCTTTTGAAATGATCAGACAAGAGAGGATGGTTGATATGAATATACATAATGAAAAGAAAAGGAGATTCTTCCGGTCACAGATAGCAGCAATTGTGGGAATAGGTTTGCTTATAATGTGTGGTGTAGGTGCAGCGGCGACAATTCACCATTATTGGGGAAGGGGAATGAAAGGAAATTTGCAGGCAGATGAGACGCAACAACAGCAGCTTGTTGATGATGGAATAGCAGAGGTGTATCCGGAAAAAGAAGATTATGAATCGCTGAAAGTCACGCAAAATGGAGTAACCATTGTACCGCATACAGTTATTGCAGATGAACGTTTTGCATATATATCTTTTGTCATATCCGGATATAACATAGACCAGGAAAAAGAACCCGACTTTGAAATCACAAATGTGAAATCGCAGGATGTAGAAGTGAATTCGTATGGACAAATGTATAATGGCATTGTATCTGGTGAGGACGGTAAACCGGTTTATGAAGATGGAACACCGATTCATTTATCGGAAGGAGAAAGTGTAGTCGATCATTATTTTGATGAAAATGGTAATTTGGAATATATAATTGTAGCACATGTTTCAAATGAAAAAGATAGCATTTTAGGCAAAATGCTTGAGGTTGATTTTCAAAATCTTGGTTTTCTTGAGGAACAGGAGTATGAAAATGTGGTTGATGGAACATGGGATTTTGAAATAAAGTTACCGAGTGTGAGTGCTGCAAAAGATATTCAATTAAATAAGGAAATTGCGGGAACCGATTTCAAAATAACAAATGTGGAGTTATCACCAATTTCAATGAAAGCAAATTATATAAGATTAAGTGAGTCTGCAACAGGAGAGAATGAACCAGAGGTTCCGACAATAGAGGGTGTTATATTAAAAGATGGAACAAGATTGCCATATTTAATGGATGCAGGTGATGCGGGGTATTATACGGACGGGTCGCGGAAAGCCTATAATTTGTCAGGATATGATAGGGTAATTGATGTCGAGAAGGTGCAGGCATTACTTATCCGACCATATAGTGATGGAGAAATTGTTATAGTTGATATGCAATGACAACGGATCAGGGATTACCGGTCTAAACATTTCCGCTTCTCCTGTCGATATAACAGATAGAAAGCCATTCATGTCTGATTGCTTAAAACGGATTTTGAGCATTTCGATTCAAGGAGGAAGAGAGTATGACAGTAGGAGAAGCACGCCAAACGTATAGTGCACAGTTGAGGTCTTATAATATTCAGAAATATAAGCTGGCAAAGCAGAAGGCCGAACTGGATGAGAAGATCAAGAAAACGGATAATGGTGCGGTTATTTATGCGGATGAGGCAGTTACATTGGAATTAACATATGATGCAGTTGCGAAGAAACAGGATGAGTACCAGAGTTATATGGATCAGTTAATGGAACAGTGGGATGCCAAGTTTAATGAAGTAGCCACAAGAGAGAATGCAAAGGTAGAAGAGGAAGGCTTTGAGGATCTTCGCAAGATTATGGAAGTGGTACGACGGATGACGAAGGGAGATAATGTTCCACCGAGTGATGAGAAGAAAGTCATGGAATATGACAAGGATATGTACCAGATGGCGAAGAGTGCACAAATGGTAGCACAGATGCATAAGAGAAAACGGGAAGATCATGATTCTTTGTGGAAGGATGAAGAAAAGACAGAACGGGAAGATGCAATGGCTGCGGCAGAAGGACAGGAAGCATTTTCGTCCGGACCGGAGATCGTTTCGGTAGAAGATACAATGGCATCGGTCGATACATCGTCTGGAGATGCATCAACCGAATAAGTAACTGTTTGACAGATATCCTCTTTTGTGTTATCTTAAGAACCTAAAATGCGTGTGGATTTTTCTGGACAACGTCTATTTTTCGCCACATAATTGCTACTTGTTAGCAGTTATGTGGCGTTTTTATGTGTAGACAACGAGCCGAGTACAAATTCGTGCTTGCACGAAAATTTGTATTTGGCGACTGTCCATCATCGAATGACGAAGTCATGAGATGAGAGACAACGATGTCGTTTCGAGTAGGTGTTAGCCTGCAGGATTATATGAAAGGAGCAAGGTATGGAGCAGACATTTATGAAAGAAAGACCGATCAAATCGTTGGTATTATCAATGGCTTTGCCAATGGTTATTTCCATGATGGTCAATTCGTTATATAATATTGTAGATAGTTATTTTGTGGCGAAGATCAGTGAAGAGGCAATGACGGCACTTTCACTGGTATATCCGATTCAGAATCTGATCACGTCGATCGCAGTAGGATTTTCAATTGGAGTCAATGCGACAATCGCATTTTATTTGGGTGCGGGCAATCAGAAAAAGGCAGACAAGGCGGCGACAGATGGCGTGATCTTCAATATTGTGCATGGTGCATTATTGCTGGTTGGCTGTTGGCTGGGGATGCCGGCATTTCTTCGGTTCTTTACCTCGGATGAGACGGTGATTGTTTATGGACTGACGTATTCGAGAATTGCGTTTTCCTTTTCTGTTGTGATCACGGTAGGAATTGCGTTTGAGAAGATCTTTCAGTCTGTGGGTAGAATGAAAGTTTCCATGATCAGTATGATGGCAGGGTGTATTGCCAATATTATATTAGATCCTATATTTATATTTGGAATTGGACCGGTTCCTGCGATGGGAATTCGGGGTGCGGCAATCGCAACGGGAATCGGGCAGGTGATTACGCTGCTTGTGTATCTGTGGTTTGTGGTATTCCGTCCATTACCGGTTCGCATCACCTTTTCGAAATGGTATCTTGACAAGGATATATTAGGCAGGTTGTATGGAATTGGTGTCCCGGCGACCTTTAATATGGCGCTTCCGTCTTTCCTGATCACGGCGCTTAACACGATCCTGACTGCATTTTCCGGCACTTATGTATTAGTGCTTGGCGTGTATTACAAATTGCAGACATTCTTGTATCTGCCGGCGAATGGAATTATCCAGGGAATCCGTCCGTTGATCGGTTATAATTATGGAGCAAGAGAAAATGAGCGTGTGAAACAGATCTGTCGATTTGCACTGACGCTGATTATCTGCATTATGATCGTGGGGACGGGGCTTTGCGAATTCCTGCCGGGGCAGTTGATGGGATTGTTCACGAATAATCCGGATACATTGGCAGCGGGAGTGACAGCACTGCGTACGATCTGTCTTGGTTTTGTAGTATCTTCGGTGTCAGTCACATTTTCCGGCACATTAGAAGGTCTTGGAAAAGGAATGCCGTCCTTTGTGATATCCCTGCTTCGATATGTAGTCATCATTATTCCTGCGGCATTTGCATTGAGCCGGTTCTTTGGGGCACAGGGTGTATGGATGGCATTTGGCGTGGCAGAATTACTGACAGCGGTTGTGGCGTATGGAATTTTCAGAAGATACTATGTGAATACGGTGAAATAATGAGGAACAGAACTGCTGGGATGGCTATTGGTGAAGGAGAGGAAGAATGACGCAATTTTATTTGGCACCGATGGAAGAAGTGACAGGGTATGTGTATCGGAATGTGTACCATGCAATGTTTGGAGATATGGACAGATATTTTACTCCATTTATTGCACCTACCAAGAAAAAGATATTGAAAACGAGAGAACGGAAAGAAGTAGCACCGGAGAATAATCAGGGAATGAATGTTGTGCCGCAGATTCTTACGAACGATACGGAACAGTTTTTGGACACCTGCAATATGCTCATCGGGCTGGGATATCATGAGGTGAATCTGAATTTGGGATGTCCTGCGGCTACGGTTGTATCCAAGAAAAAAGGAAGTGGATTTCTAGATGATATCGGAAGGCTGGATCAATTTTTTGAAACGGTATTTGAGGAGATTGCTGCATTGCCGGAAGAGAGAAAATGTCGTGTTTCAGTGAAAACCCGTATTGGAATGGAGTTTCCGGAGGAGTTCGAGGATATCATGGAAGTGTATAACCGGTATCCGTTTTCTGAGATTATCATTCATCCACGTTTACAGAAAGATTACTATCAGAATCATCCGAATCTGGATGTGTTTGGAGAGGCTTTGAAGCAGAGTGTCCACCCGGTGTGTTATAACGGAGATATCTTTACGAAAGAAGATTATGATACATTTTGTGGGAGATTTCCAACAGTGGAACGGGTCATGCTTGGAAGAGGCGTAGTGACCAATCCGGGATTAGTGCGGGAGATTCGAACCGGACAAACCATAACAACAATGGAATTAAAAGAATATCATGACCGGTTATATGCGGGTTATCGGGAAGCTATGGGTAGTGAAAAGGATGCGCTTTTTAAGATGAAAGAAGTGTGGTCCTATCTGGGGAAAATGTTCCCGGAATCGGAAAGGGAACTGAAGAAAGTGAGAAAAGCCAATCGACCGGAGGAATATCAGGAGGCAGTAAGACGAGTTTTTGGTTGATGATGGTTGAAACTTTATAACAAAAAGAGTATAATAAGCCCGCAATAAAACTCGGAGGGAATATGAATGTATCCCTGCCGAGTTTTCCTTATTTCGCCATATATTTAGATAACCCGTTAGCAATAGGTTTTGCTCGTATCTCTTCCGTTTGCAATAACGTCAATATGGCATCGGGTGTGGCGGGAACTTTATGGATCATTTGAGCTGACGAACAGATGAATGATCATTGTCATATAAATAGTGTCAGGGCAGTGAATTTCTTATAACCATGCGACTTTTGGGCTGTGGAAGTGAGACACAACAGAAAATCGAAGCCCTTAAGCTGAGATTTTCTGTATGTTTGTGGCTCGGTGGAACGGTTAGCACAATTGAGCATGGTTATAAGAAATCCTCTGTTCTGGCACCCACACAAACACGATAACCATTCATCGTCCGTCTTCATCCATAAGGTTGGGGAGTATTATTTAGAAAGGTGTGGAGAAAATGTCAAATACAGCAACAGCAATGACAAAGGGCAAACCCTTACAATTAATGCTGCGATTCGCAATGCCCTTATTATTAGGGAATCTGTTACAACAAACTTATAATATTATAGATGCGGCAATTGTCGGTCAGATCTTAGGTGCAAAAGCATTGGCAGGGGTTGGAGCCAGCAGCAGTGTACAGTTTTTTGTATTAGGATTCTGCATGGGATGCTGTGCCGGATTCGGTGTACCGGTCGCAAAGTATTACGGGGCAAATGATCTTGATAAGATGCGCAATTACATCTTCAATGGTGCATTATTAACCGTAGGAATTGCGGTTGTTCTGACAACGCTTTGTTCCATTCTTTGCCCGTGGATCTTACATACCCTGTCGGTTCCGGCAGATATTTATGACAATGCCTATGCGTATCTGTTGATTATTTTCCTTGGTATGCCATTTACATTGATGTATAACTTTCTGTCAAGCATCCTGCGTTCAGTCGGAGACAGCAGAACACCATTTATGTTTCTGGCATTTTCGGCAATCTTGAATATATTCTTAGATCTGTTCTGTATTATTGTGTTAAAATGGGGATGTGCCGGAGCGGCAATCGCAACGATCACGTCGCAGGCGGTCAGTGGAATCCTCTGTCTGGTCTACATTGGCAGGAAGATCAATCTGCTCTGGATGGCGAAAGAACATCGCATTG
>HF987863.1:18883-19280 GCA_000431135.1 Clostridium sp. CAG:590 | reverse complement strand
ATCGGTAGTATGGTGATGCAGGCGGCAAATAATGGGTTAGGGAGTGTCTGTGTATCCGGCTTCACGGCAGGCATGCGTATCAAACAGTTCACAATGTGTCCGTTTGATGCAATTGGAACGGCAGCATCGGTATTCTGTAGCCAGAATTTGGGTGCGGGAGAAGCGGAGCGAATTAGGAAAGGTCTGTGGCAGGCGATATTCCTTGCGGTTGGATATGGTATTGTGGCAGGGCTTATATTGATCTTTGCGGGCAGAACGCTTTCGATGATCTTTGTGAGCCATAAGGCGGTAGATGTATTGGATGCATCTGCAAAATACCTGCGTTGTATGGGATTCTTCTATTGGAGTCTGGGAATCCTTAACATTACCCGTATGGTGACGCAGGGACTTGGTTATT
>HF987863.1:17352-18846 GCA_000431135.1 Clostridium sp. CAG:590 | reverse complement strand
ATATCCGGGGTGACAGAAATGATCGCCCGGTCTGTGGTCAGCCTTGGACTGGTAGGAACATTTGGATATACAGCAATCTGCTTTTCAGATCAGACCGCATGGGTGACGGCGTGCTTGTATATTGCACCAACCTGCTTTTATTGTGTGAAAAAAGCAACCAAAATGTTGGAAAACAAAGAAAAGATCACAGCATGATATGTTCGAAGAGCAACCATATCAATATAATTATCAGTAGAGAGTAAGGAGGAGTACACGTTATGCCAGAATTGAGTAACCGTGTGGGAACATTTACCGATTCCGTCATCCGCAGAATGACCAGAATCAATGACGCACAAGAAGATTCAATCAATTTATCACAGGGATTTCCTGATTTTGATCCACCACAGGAAATCACGGATGCCTTGGCAGAGGCAGCGAAGAGAGGACCACATCAGTACAGTATTACATTTGGTGCAAAGAATTTTCGGGAGGCAGTTGCGAGAAAACAGGGAAGAGCAATTGGAAGAACGATTGATCCGGACAAAGAAGTGGTTGTAACGTGTGGTGGAACGGAAGCGATGATGGCGACAATGATGACAATCTGTAATCCGGGTGATAAAGTCATTGTATTTTCACCATTTTATGAAAATTATGGAGCGGATGCGATTCTTTCCGGGGCAGAACCGATCTATGTACCGCTTGTACCACCGGAGTTTCAGTTTGATAAGCAGGTGTTAGAGGAAGCATTTCGGCAAGGTGTGAAGGCAATCATTGTCTGCAATCCATCCAATCCGTGTGGTAAGGTATTTACCAGGGAAGAATTGATGTATATCGGAGAACTTGCAACAAAATATGATGCATATGTGGTGACAGACGAGGTATACGAGCATATCGTATTTGATCCGTATGTGCATGTACATATGGCAGGATTGCCGGGAATGTATGACCGGACGATCACTTGCAATTCCTTATCAAAGACTTATTCCATTACCGGCTGGAGATTAGGATATATTGTCGGACCGGAGCATGTAATTGAGGCGGCTAAGAAGGTGCACGATTTCCTGACGGTTGGAGCAGCAGCGCCATTGCAGGAGGCTGCAACAGTTGGTCTTAATTTTGGAGAAGAATATTATCAGGGATTGAAAGCACTCTATACAGAGAAGAGAGATTTTTTTGTAAAAGGATTGGATGCGATTGGACTAAAGCATACGGTTCCGCAGGGCTCTTATTTTATTTTGATCGATATTACGGATTTTCTGGCACTGTCACAATTTGACGGCTGGACAGATCTACAGTTTTGTGAATGGATGATCCGGGAATATGGAGTGGCGGCGGTGCCGGGTTCTAGTTTCTTCCGGGAACCGGTAAATCATCTGATCCGGCTGCATTTTGCAAGGTCAAAGGATACGCTGCAGGAAGCACTGAACCGATTGGAAAAAATGGCGCGAATACTTCATTAAGCAATAAGGTAGATTTGGACATGTTGTATGACATGTCCTTTTTTTCAGCCTTTTT
>HF987863.1:5048-17293 GCA_000431135.1 Clostridium sp. CAG:590 | reverse complement strand
AAGAATATGACACAAAATGACAGTTAGTTTCAACAAACTCGGAAAAATACACAATAAAATAAAAAAAATAAAAGAAAATTTCAAAAATATGATAATTTGTGTTGACAAGATATGAAAACTGTTATATTATAATGACACGAAATGAAAATAAGTGAAAGAAAATGAAAAAAATAAATTAAAAGGAGGATGATGAGAGCATGAATTATGCAGGAAGAATGAATTCGTTCATATTCAAAGGTCAGAATGTGTTGGATGCGATCAAGGCATATCGTGAGACAAAGGGTATGACACATTTGGAGTTCAATTACCCGGAGCATATTGCAGGATACGATTTGGAAGAGATCAAGAAGGCAATGGGTGATTTGAAAGTGAACGGATTTGCAGTCAGATGGAGAAACTTCTTTTTGAATGGTGATCTCACGAACCCGGATGAGGAACTGAGACAGAAAGCGATCACCATGTGCAAGGAAGCGGCAGACATCTGCAGAGAACTTGGAGGAAGCGTTATTACTTTATGGTTAGAGAATGACGGATTCGACTATCCGTTCCAGATGGACTATGAATATTGCTTCAAGCAGGTTGTGGAGGCCATTCAGGAAGTGGCTGATTACGCAAAGGATATGAAGATCAGTATTGAGTATAAGCCTTATGAAGAAAGGAACTTCGCATTGATCGATTCTACGGGAATGACAATGTATCTGATCTCAGAGGTTGACAGAGAGAATGTAGGATGCACATTGGATTTCTGTCACATGTTAATGAAGCATGACAGCCCATCTTATGGATTGGCACTTGCAGCATCCAAAGGAAAATTATTCGGACTTCATATGAATGATGGATATGGATTCCAGGACAGCGGATTGATCTTCGGTTCGGTCAACTTCTCATTGTGTGCAGAGTTTATCTATTATCTGAAGAGATATCATTATGATGGTGTGGTATTCTTTGACACATTCCCGATCCGGGAGAATGCAATCTTAGAAGTGCAGGCAAACATTGATGCATTTGAACAGATCAGCAGCATGGTAGATAAGATCGGGGTAGAAGAGATCGATAAGATTGTCGCAAAGCGTGATGGAATCAGTGCACAGAACCTAATTTTAGAAATGATGAAATAGAGAAGGATTTTAAGGAGGTACGTATTATGAAGAAGAGATTTTTAGCAACATTAATGGTAGCAACCATGGCATTTGCTATGGTAGGATGTTCCACAGATGGAGCAGCAACAGACAGCAGCAAGAGTGGTGGGGATTCCACACAGACAGCACAGACAGAGGAATTCAATCCGGATACTGAGAAAGACAGCATGACGATTGAAGAGGTCCGTGAGAAATTCGGAGATGTTCCGGTTAAGAGCGGATTGAAGCTTGGAGCGGTTGAGAAGTCATTAACCAATGAATACTGGAGAACTTTACAGAACGGATATGAGGAGGCTGCGGATATGATCGCTAAGGCTTCCGGTGTAGATGTTACGGTGGAAGTAGATGGTACTACAGATGAGAGTGATGAGACCGGTCAGCAGACAATGGTTGAGAACATGACAAACCAGGGATGCAGCGCTTTGATGTTAAGCCCGATCTCAGATTCAAACTTAACAGCAGCCGTTGAGAATGCAAAGGATGCGAAGATTCCTGTATATAATGTAAATGATGGTGTTATCGCAACTGCAGATTATTATGCAGGACCAAATGCTTACCAGAACGGACAGTTGGCAGCAGAGTGGATTTCTGATAAGCTAGGTGATGAAGGACAGGTTGCTATCGTAATCGGTATGGCAAAGGCATTTGCAGCAAGAGAACGTACATCCGGATTCAAGGACTGGATCTCAGATAACAATTCTAAGCTTGACATTGTAGCAGAACAGAACGCAGACTGGGATCGTCAGAAGTCTAAGGACTTAGCTGCAACATGGATTCAGCAGTATCCGGATCTGAAAGCAATCTTCTGCAACAATGATGATATGGCACTTGGTGTTGTGGAAGCAGTAAAAGAAGCAGATAAAGATATCCTTGTAGTTGGTGTAGATGGTATTGGTGAAGCATATGATTCTATCCGTGATGGTGGATTGGATGCAACGATCGATTCTTTCCCATATTACACAGCAAGAGTAGCAATGGAGTGTACATTAAGAGCACTTGCAGGACAGGATATGCCAAGAGTCGTAGCAACTCCACAGGCTTTGATCGATTCAACAAATGTTGACAAGGACGCAGCAGAGATCATCGGTTGGGAAGATGCGAACTATGTAGCAGAGTAGAGAACGAAGGCAGATAAGAGATTACGTGGGACTGTCACAGGAATGTGGCAGTCCACTTTATAGGAGGTATACGAGATGGGAAAGGCCGTTGAATTTATTAAGATTAACAAATATTTCCCGGGTGTTCATGTGTTAAAAGATGTGTCCTTTTCCGTAGAGGAAGGAGAAGTGCATGCCTTACTTGGTGAAAATGGTGCCGGAAAATCAACAATCTTAAATATTCTTCATGGTGTCTATTCAGAATATGAAGGAACGGTAAAGCTTCATGGGGAGACGGTACATTTTATGCATCCCAATGATGCGATCCGGGATGGAAAGATTTCCAAAGTTCATCAGGAAACCATGGTTGTGGAAGAACTGACAGTCGGACAGAATGTAACATTGGGTTATGAGCCAAAGAAAGGATTGTTTGTGGATTTCAATAAGATGCACAAGGATGTTGATGAGATCCTTTCAGAGTTGAATTGTAATTTCAAATCCAGAGATATTGTAAGAACATTAACAGCAGGGCAGAAGCAGATGATCGCAATTGCCAAAGCCTTATATCATCATTCTACGATCATTTCGTTAGATGAGCCGACTGCTTCCCTGACACAGAAGGAGACAGAGGCGCTCTTTGCGGTTATTGAGAAGCTCAAAAAGAGTGGTGTTACGATATTATATGTAAGTCATCACTTGGAAGAGATCTTCCAGATCTGCGACCGTGCGACCGTATTGCGGGATGGTGAATTTATTACACAGCTGAATGTCAAAGAAACAACACGTGAGGAAATGATACATGCCATGGTAGGAAGAAGTGTAGCATCTGTGGCAGACAGATTAAAACCAAGTCCGGCAACAGATGAGGTTGTGTTGAAGGTAGAGAATCTTTCTAATGGAAAAGACTTCAATGATGTATCATTTGAACTTCACAGAGGAGAGATCTTAGGATTCTTCGGTCTGATCGGAGCAGGACGTTCCGAAGTGATGAGAACGATTATTGGTGCAGATCAGAAAATAGGCGGAAAGATGTACCTTATGGGAAAAGAGATCACAGGTCGTTGGAATACAACGAAAGCACTAAAGAATCGTATCGGTTTACTTCCTGAGGATCGTAAGACCCAGGGATTTATGAATCAGTTTTCGAATATTGATAACATTTCCATTTCCAGCTTAGATAAATATATGTCAGGCCCGTTCTTAGACGAAGGGAAAAAGAAGAAAAATGCAGAGCGTTTTTTTGAGGAGATGGATATCAACCCTAAGAAACCGGATTATCTGACAAAGAATATGTCGGGTGGTAATCAGCAGAAGGTTATCCTTGCAAGATGGATGTCAGCAGATACCGATATCATTATATTTGATGAACCGACCAAAGGTGTAGATGTCGCGGCTAAGGCAGAGATCTACCGTCTGATGGAAGAATTAGTAGCAGAAGGAAAGAGCCTGATCGTTATTTCTTCTGAGCTTCCGGAAGCGATGGGAATCAGTGACCGTCTGATCGTTATGAGCGAAGGTCACATTTCGGCAGAACTAACAGACAGAGAGAAATTCGATACAGATGAAATTCTGGATTATGCGATTGGAGGTAAATAAGATGAAACATATTTTTGATAAATATAAGCGTGAGATTGTTGTATTTCTTGCAACGATTGTTATGGGAATGATCTTTACAGCGATGAACCCAAACTTTTTATCCTGGAATAATATTTTAACCGTATTTCAGAAGATGGTATTAAATGGAGTATTGGCAGCAGGTATTATGTTCACGATCATTACGGCGGGAATTGACTTATCCATTGGATGTACCTTTGCCATTACCGGTATTGCAGTTGCAATGTGTTGCGTCAATGGCGTTCCGCCGATTCTTGCAATCGTTGTTGGATTATTGATCGGTGTGGTTGCAGGTGCATTTAACGGATTCCTTGTAACAAACTTAAAGTTACAGCCTTTCATTGCAACACTTGGTACGATGAGTCTTTATCGTGGTATTGCTTACGTGGTAACCGGTGGTACTCCGGTAACGAATGTTCCTGACAGTTTCCGTAATATCTTTAACGGTAAGATGTTCATGGGTATCCGCTACTATGTGCTGGTTATGATCGTGGTATTTGTGATCGCTCATATTATCTTGTCAAAGACCCGTACAGGTGATAACTTATATGCAGTAGGTGGTAATGAAGAAGCTGCGAACCTTTCCGGTGTTAACGTATTCAAGACCAAATATATCGCTTACATAGTGTGTGGTGTATGCGCATCTATTGCAGGTATGATCATGTTAGCAAGTTTGGGTTCTGCGGAAGCAACAGCAGGTCTTACTTATGAGACAGATGCGATCGCTGCAGCAGCAATTGGTGGTACGGCAATGGCAGGTGGCCGGGGTACTGCGCTTGGAACATTTATCGGAGCATTTATGTTAGCGGTATTAAAGGTAGGAATGGTCGTTATCAATGTAGATTCGTTCTGGCAGTACGTTGTAACCGGTATTATTATCATCGTAGCTTCTTACTTCGAGTTCATCAAGGCAGATTTTGAGGCAATGCTTGCCCGTCGTAAGAACGCATAACAGACAGATAAAGGAGTCGGCATATGAGAGATAAGATTACGGTAATTGGAAGTTTGAATTATGATGTGATATTGAAGATTGCCCGGCTGCCGGAGATGGGTGAGACATTTCATGCAGATGATGTAGCATTCAGTGCTGGTGGCAAGGGTGCGAACCAGGCAGTACAGGCAGCCAAATTAGGAGTGCCTACTTATATGGTCGGCTGTGTGGGTGAAGATGCCAATGGAGAGATATTGATTTCTGAGGCAAAGAAATATGGTGTGCATACAGAATATATCCGCAAAGTGCAGGAACCGACCGGAATGGGCGTGGTAAATGCTTTACAGGATGGAAGCGTATTTGCAGTTATCGTGAAAGGTGCAAATTATGCGGTGACTAAGGAAGATATTGACCATGCAGAGGATTTACTGAAAGAATCTGCGATAGTGATCTTGCAGATGGAGATCCCTCAGGAGATCAACATGTACGCAATTGATAAGGCAAAAGAAGCCGGCTGTAAGGTGCTGCTGAATGCAGCACCGGCGGCGGATATTCCGGAGGAGTATCTTAAGAAGGTGGATATTCTGGTAGTCAACGAGGTAGAGGCGGCATATTATCTGCATTCGGAGATCGACACCATTGAGAAGGCGAAGGAAGGAGCCCTTCAGATGAGTGGCGAGCTCTGTAATGCCTGCATTTTTACACTGGGAAAGGAAGGATCTGTTGTAGCGCAGAATGGAGAGGTCGCATTTATTCCATCCAAAAAGGTGGATGCGGTGGAATCTACCGGTGCGGGTGATTCTTTCATTGGAGCGACCGGGTATGCGTTGATTCATGGCATGGATCTTGTGAAAGCGTGTGAATTTGCGACCGGATGCAGTGCCATTACTGTGTGCCGGTATGGGGCACAACCATCTATGCCGACCCTGGAAGAAGTGACAGCATAATCCTCATTATAATTTTAATTGACAAAATATGAAAATAAAATTATGATGATATTTGGAAATGAGGTGAAGAGATGATTCCATATGAACGACAATTGCAGATATTACAATATCTGGAGACCAAAGAAGTTGCAAGTATAGAAGATTTTATGAATTTGTTTGATAGTGTTTCTGAGTCGACCATCCGGCGTGATCTGAAGGCTTTAGAGGATGAAGGACAGGTTCTGCTGTTAAGAGGTGGTGGAGCCCGGTTGAAGATGGAGTCATATGAAGCACCTGTGGATACGAAGAAGAATAAGCAGGTGGCGGCCAAAGAGACAATTGCCAAATATGCAGCGGGTCTGGTTGAGGATGGCGATTCTATTTATTTGGATTCCGGTTCCACTACATTAGAGATGGTCAAATACCTTAAGAATAAGAAGATTACAATTGTTACAACGAATGCATTGATCTATCCGGAGCTTCAGGGGACCCATCTTAAAGTGTATGTGCTTGGTGGGGAGTTGAATATCTCAACAGCCTCCATTTTTGGCACAACAACGAATATGGCATTGACCAAGAATTTCTTTAACAAGGCATTTATTGGAGCCAGTGGATTTTCGGAGCGTGCAGGAATCAGTACACCGGATGTGAGAGAGGCAGAGAAGAAGCAGATTGTCCGGGAGAATTCGGAACAGACTTATGTATTGGTAGATAGCAGTAAAGCAGAGAAGAATACTATGTGCAAGATCTACGAATTAGGTGAAGTCCCAATCATCTGTGAGAAGGAAGTGCCGATTCTGTTGAAGACAGGTAATTATTATATTGCAAAGTAAGAAGATACAGGAGTAAGATGCCATGATAAAAGCATATTTATTTGACTTGGATGATACATTTTATGACTGCTGCAATCTGAATGAGGAAGGTGTAGAGGCACTTTGCCGATATGCTTCTGATACGTTATTACATATGGATTATGATACGGTGCGGGGCGCATTTGATGCGGCCCGCTTAAGTGTGAAAGAACAGATTACAGATGATGTAGCAGCACGGCACAACCGGATGTTATATATGGAACGGATGTTGGAGATCCTTAAGCTCCCATCCGTTTCTTTTGCGTTAGAATTATATGATTATTTTTGGAACTATATCCTTTCACACATGGTATTATATAATGGAGTGAAAGAATTTTTGCAGCGGCTTCGGAAGGATGGAATCCTTATCGGAATCTGTACGGATATGACGGTACATATCCAGCATCGGAAGCTCCGGGCATTGGGAATTGCGGAGTATATTGATTATATTACAACGAGTGAAGAGGCAGGAAGAGAGAAGCCGGATCCGGTAATTTTTGAACTTGCACTTTCTAAGATGGGTGTAAGACCGGAAGAAGTGGTATATGTTGGGGATAGTCTCCGGAAGGATGTAAAAGGTCCGGCAGAAGTTGGAATGACACCGATCTGGTATACGGACGGACAGGATCAGGAATCAGACTACCTGCATGCAAAGAATTATATGGAGATGTTGCAGATCTATGAAGAAAGAAACCAGAGATGATCGGATGAAAGATAATAAAATGATAACAGAGAAACATGAAAACCCATTAGGTTGCGAGCGGATCAATAAGTTGTTGTGTTCCTTTGCTGTTCCGAGCATTATTTCCATGCTGGTGGGATCACTTTACAATATTGTAGATCAGTTTTTTATCGGTCAGAAGATCGGAGAACTTGGAAATGCCGCCACGAATATTGCATTTCCACTGTCTACGTCATGCCTGGCAATCTCTCTCCTTTTTGGAATCGGAGGTTCGTCTGCTTTCAATATTGCGATGGGAAGTGGGGATAAGAAGAAGGCAGTACAGTATCTTGGCAATGCCGTAGCTATGTTGTTTTTATGTGGGTTCGGATTATGTGTGATCGCAGAGCTGTTCTTAAAACCAATGCTTCGATTTTTTGGCTCGCCGGAGAATGTTTTGGAGTATGCCAAGGAATATACCCGGATCACCGCACTTGGCTTTCCGCTGCTTACACTGGCAACTGGTGGAGGACATCTGATCCGTGCGGATGGCAGACCGAAGATTACAATGCTCTGCAACCTGACCGGAGCGGTCGTTAATACGATATTAGATGCAATTTTTGTATTTGGCTTTGAATGGGGAATGTCCGGTGCGGCACTTGCTACCATTATCGGGCAGTATGTGTCTGGGGGTCTTGCCATCTGGTATCTGGCACATTGCAAGACGGTGACATTGAAGCGGGAGCATTTTGTGATCAAAGCGGAAAATGTAGGAAGGATTGCAGCACTTGGTATGGCACCGTGCAGTAACCAGATCGCGATGATGATCGTACAGATCATTATGAATAAGTCATTGAAGTATTATGGTTCCATGTCTCAATATGGAGAGTCCATTCCGATTGCGTGCGCCGGAATCATAACGAAGGTCAATATGCTGTTCATGTCGTTTGTGATTGGTATATCACAGGGATTGCAGCCGATTGCCAGTTTTAACTATGGAGCGAAGAAATATAACCGGGTGCGTGAAGCGTATTTCAAGGCAACCGGGTGCGGCGCCTTATTGGCAATTGTTGCATTTGCGATCTTTCAGATCTTTCCGAGACAGATCATATCGGTCTTTGGAAATGGTTCAGAGATGTATTATTCTTTTGCAACCAGTTATTTTCATGTATTTTTATTTTTTACTTTTGTTAATTTCCTGCAACCGATCAGCTCAAACTTCTTCACGGCAATTGGTAAGCCAAAACGGGGAAGTTTCTTAGCTTTGACGAGACAGATCATATTCCTGCTGCCACTTATTGTTATATTCCCATTATTTATGGGAATTGACGGTATTATGTATGCGGGTCCGGTGGCGGATCTGCTGGCGGCAATTGTGTGTGCGGTTATGATATTGAAAGAATTGAACAGACCACAGTATAGAAACACAAAAGCAATATCGTTGTAAGTATTTACAAGAATTGTCGCAATCGGGTGCATAATACCTCTTGATTTCCACATACTACCCATACAGCATAATTATGGAAAGTAAGTAGAAATCAGGAGGTTTTTGCATGAAAGCAACAGGAATTGTAAGAAGAATAGACTATCCTGTTATAATAGGACAAAGCCAAGAAACCCAGATAAATCAATGGTTTTCGCTGATTTTGTCCAAAGAAGATTTGCTTGAATCATCGTATCATGGGATTCTAAAAAGGTAAATAAGGATACCTTGAATACACTCAAAAAAGTATGGCTATACTCAGAATAACAGGAGGTTGTGCCTATGAAACAGGGTGTTTTAGTTTACGATCAGCAGTCCGAGCGTATGGATGTACGGTTTGGATTGGAAGAATACTATGGTGGTCTGCATTGTGGAACCTGCATGGATGTGAAAGTCGGCAACCGTTGGAAGCCTACCCGTATCGAATATGACTGGGGCGACCAGGGGTGGTACTTAGTTGGAGTTCCGGCAAGTTCTTTGGTAGGTCTGATGGTTCGCATGGACTGAAATTAAATAAGATACTTACGACGAGCGTTTATTCGTCCCTTAACAGGGATTGGATAGACGCTCTTTTTTTATGCCCAAAATCAGGGTAATAAGGATTGGAGGACTGAATTTGAACAAAACTTTATATGCAGCAGATAAACCGAATGACTGCTCTCAGTGCTATTTCTGGAAAGGCAGTCGCAAGGGATGTAGCTTAGGAAAAGAAAACTGCTACTATCTTGTAGCTGAACCACCGAAGAATAAATCTGAATGTGACGGCTGCCCTTATGGTCGCAATCATCGGTGTATTGGATGGTGTACAAAAAAGATTCTTCGTAAAGATTATGGAAAAGAATCAGATAAGGAGCGTGAGGACAATGCAGTGTAAGAAAATGACTTGTGGGGAACGCAAAAAGTTCTGCCGTGAGTGTGAATATCATCAGCCAACGTGGAAATACCGTTTTTGTAATTTCACTACCTGTCCATACCGGATCAGGGACAGCACTTTTCGGAGGAAGCCATTGAAGCGTGACTTTTTCCACAGGAAAGAGGTGGTGGGTATGAATGGCTTATGATTATTTTTATGGTCAGCAATCAGAACAGTTTTCCTTCTACCGGATTCCGAAAATTCTGTTTTCACAGGATAAGTTCTGGAATGTATCGACAGATGCAAAGCTGTTATACGGTATTTTGCTTGACCGCATGAACCTTTCGGCAAAGAATGGATGGTTGGATGAAGCAGGTCGTGTCTATATTATCTTTACGATTGAGGAAATCAAGGAATCGTTGGGATGTGCGGAAAAGAAGGCTGTGAAGCTCCTGGATGAACTGGAGAAGAAAGCAGAACTGATTGAACGCAAGCGACAGGGACTTGGAAAACCCAACCTGATTTATGTGAAGAACTTTATTTCTGAGTCTGTGGAAAGACAATTCTTGAATTGTCAAAATGACAATTCAGCAACTTTCCAAAATACAATTCAAGACCTGTCGAAAGCACAAGGTAATAATACTGATAAAAAAAATACTGATTTGAGTGATACTAATTCTATCTTTCCTTCCGATAATTGTGGAAAGGAAAACGGAAATGAGGAATATCAACAATATTATCAGTATTTCTATGAACAGCTGGGAATGGAATATCTTCAAAAAGATTATCCCTATGATGTGGACAGGTTGGAGAACATCTTGGAACTGGTTGTTGAAACAGTATGCAGTAAGCGACAGATTATCCGTATCGGTGGAGATGACCGTCCGATTGAGGTTGTCAAAAGTCGTTTTATGAAGCTGGATTCAGAACATATCCGGTACGTTCTGGACTGCTTCAAAGAGAATACAACAAAGATTCGCAATATTCGACAATATATACTGGCTTCGCTGTACAATGCTCCAACAACGATTGGAAGTTATTTCGATGCACTTGTCCGGCATGATATGGCACAGCCAGATTGGGGAGGTGAGAAAAATTGGTCAAAACTAAAATTAAAACGGGAGGAGTGATGAAACGTGTCGAAAAAAGCAACGGTCATGGCAGTAGTCAACCAGAAAGGCGGAACGGGCAAGACAACAACCTGCGAAAATCTTGGTGTTGGTCTGGCTATGGAGGGAAAGAAAGTTCTTGTTGTGGATGCTGACCCGCAGGCTTCACTTACAATCAGTCTTGGGTATCCTGTTCCTGATAAGCTCTCTCCCACACTTTCCGATATGATGGGAAAGATTATGGCTGAACAGCCGATCACACCGGGCGAGGGGATTTTGACGCATGATGAAGGTGTGGACTTAATGCCTGCCAACATTGAGTTGTCTGGTTTGGAAGTTTCACTTGTAAATGCTATGAGCCGGGAAACAATCCTGCGTCAGTATCTGGATATAGTCAAACCGAATTATGATTTTATTCTTTTGGATTGTATGCCTTCACTGGGAATGCTTACAGTCAATGCACTGGCTGCGGCTGACAATGTGATTATTCCGGTGCAGGCGGCATATCTTCCGGCAAAAGGACTGGAACAGCTGTTGCAGACCATCAACAAAGTTAAGAAGAATATCAATCCGAAATTAAAAATTGAGGGTATCTTATTGACGATGGTGGACAGCCGTACCAACTATGCCAAAGACATCAGCAATCTGATTCGGGAAAACTACGGTGGCAAGCTGAAGGTCTACAAGACAGATATTCCCCGTTCTGTCCGTGCAGAGGAAATCAGTGCGGAGGGAACGAGTATTTTTAAGCACGACCCGAAAGGCAAGGTAGCTGACGCATACCGGGTTTTGACGAAGGAGGTGTTAAACAATGCCGAGAAAAGGCGCAAACATCAGCTTGAGCAGTTACGATGACATTTTTGAAACTGACACTTCCAGAAATGAAGCCAAACAGGAACGAGTACAGGAAATTCCGCTGTCGGATTTACATCCCTTTGAAGGGCATCCGTTCAAAGTCGTTGATGATGAAGAAATGCAAAAAACAGTGGAAAGTGTCAGAGACTTCGGTGTGCTGACACCTGCGATTGCCAGACCAGACCCGGATGGTGGTTATGAAATCATTTCTGGTCACAGGCGGCACAGAGCATCGGAACTTGCCGGGAAAGATACCATGCCGGTAATTGTCCGTGAAATGGATGATGATGCCGCTATCATTTTGATGGTAGATGCCAATTTACAGAGAGAAACCATTCTTCCGAGTGAACGAGCATTTGCTTATAAAATGAAAATGGATGCCATTAAGCATCAGGGCGCACGATCAGATTTGACTTCGTGCCAAGTTGGCACGAAGTTGCGGGCAGATGAAAAAGTTGGTGAGGATGCAGGTGAAAGTGCCAGGACAGTTCAGCGGTATATTCGTCTGACGGAACTTTGCCCAGAACTTCTTGATATGGTCGATTCCGGTCAGATTAAATTCAATCCGGCGGTGGAACTGTCTTATCTGGCAAAGGAAGAACAGAAAGATTTTCTGGAAGCAATGGACTACGCACAGGCAGCCCCTTCGCTCTCCCAGGCACAGCGTATTAAAAAGCTGGCACAGGAGGGTGACTGCACACTGGATGCCATGTGCGAACTCATGAA
>HF987863.1:4119-5039 GCA_000431135.1 Clostridium sp. CAG:590 | reverse complement strand
GAAATCATGAATGAAATGAAGAAGGACGAGATGGATAAGGTGACATTGAAAACATCTGTCCTTCGCAAATACTTCCCGAAATCCTACACGAACAAACAGATGGAGGATAAAATTATTCAGCTCTTGGAACAATGGCAGAAAAAACGGGAAAAATCTATGGAAAGGTAAGGTGTGATTTTGTTTACAGAAGAAGGTATGAAGAAAGCACTGCGTTGGCTAATCAGTCTGTATGAACCGGACGATTATGAAGCCTACGACGAGGATGAAATCGGTGAAGATGGTGGCTTATGCCTGACCGAAGTGTGTCAGGCTTTGCGGGACAAATTTCAGACGGTTTATCAGTATGAGGTTAAGGGAACACACGAATACAATTTCAATTACTGCGGTAGAGAGTTATTCAATATGCGTGGATGCCTGCTCTATTCCGATATGGAAATCGGTGTGTGCGATATTGCTACCACTGATTATACTACGGAGCTTTGGTTGATGGAGGACATGAGTTTTGCGGTTGTTCGTTCTGTCGGGATGCAGTTTGAAAAGGAATCTGAGCAGTATGAAACCTGCTATCGAGTGTTTCAGCGAGCAGTAGAAAGTGTAGACGATTTGTTCTTCTCCCCGGAAAATTTGCTGAGTGAACTGGAAGAAATGTGTATTCCGCAATGGGAACATACGGCGACTGTTTATGAACTGTAAGGTTTATAGATGGTCGCTATTTTCATATCAACATAAGAATGGAGGATGCTGATTTGAAAGAATTTGATATTAACATTACAGAGACTCTGGAAAAGACCGTTACGGTAGCAGCCGAAACCAGAGAAGAAGCTGAGGAAAAAGTGCAGCAGGCATATTACAATTCCGAGTATATCTTGGATTCCGAAAACTTTACCGGTGTGAATTTTGCTGTGGGTGAAGAACGTGAA
>HF987863.1:0-4109 GCA_000431135.1 Clostridium sp. CAG:590 | reverse complement strand
TGTGGGTGAAGAACGTGAAATCCCACTGGAACAGAAAGAAACAATGGATGTTCTTCTTATCAAGCCTGGAATGTATCCGCAGGTTGTGAAGATTGGCTGCGAATTGGAAGATTTGCAGGCGGCAGTTGGTGGTGACATTGAAGCAATCTACCCGTTTGACGATGAGGTGGCATTGGTAATGAACGAGGAAGGAAAAATCAATGGCAGTGAACTGAACCGATCTTTGAAAACCGAAGATGGAGAACTGTATGACATTATCGCCGGGAACTTTCTTGTAACTGGACTTACCGAAGATGATTTTGGTTCACTCTCCCCAGAGCTGATGGATAAGTTCGAGAAGCATTTTCATCAGCCGGAGATGTTTGTTCGCATGGGGCGCAGCATTATGGCAATGCCGTTGCCGGATGATAAAGTCAGAAAAGCAGATGCCCCGGAGAAGTCGGATGTACCTCCGGTGAGAAGTAGTCCTGACCGAGATTCTTTATAAGGAGGTTCTGATGGAAAAACAGAAAACGATTGGCGAACTGATGGAAGAAATGCGGCTAAAAGCTGGTGCAAAAGAATATGCCGGACATTCCTACATGGACTTGAACCGTTTTGCCGATGATACAAGGCACATGATTATATTTGATGTGAAATCGTGTGACTGTGCCTGGGGCGATAAAGGCGAACGGATGCGATTGTTTCTGAATGATGCCGGTTATGGAAAGGCAAAGGAATTTCAGGAACAGGGGCAGATTAAGGTTGTCAGCCATGCCCGTGTATCTGCCGGACATCTTTTCTATGATAAGAAAGAACAGGTTCGATGATGGAAAGGAAAAAGATATGGAAGATGAAGTAAAGAAACTTCCCCTAAAATGGGAGTTTGGTGAGGAACAAGTCGTGTTTCGGGTAGACAGCTATGCCGTGACCGGAGGAATTTATGTTGGTTTGCTTTGTGATAATGGTGAATATTACGAGCCATTTGCAGATATGACTGTTTGTATTCCGGGGTATTCGCTGGAACCGAATGAAGCCTTTATCAATGGCGATATGAGCCGTGATCTCCTGAATTTTATCAAAGAGAACGATTTAGGGAAAATCCTGCCCTACCAGGTACGGTCTGGATATGGAAAATATACCCCGGTTGCTTTTGATTTGGAAAAGTTACAGGAACTTGACCCGGAAGGTGTGAAGCGTTTCAAGCAGGAACATGATATTCCAGATAAGAAACCGAAAAAGAAGAAACAGAAAAGCCGTGACCCGGAACGCTAATGACGGATTACGGAATCTCACAGGAAGGAGGGATAATTCGTGCAGGAAGAAGTTGAAAACAGGACAGTTAATCTGGCAATCAGTACAACAAAACTGACAGGTCGCATGATTGTTTCCGGCATACGAAAAGGTCTGAATCACCTGGAACGTAAGAAAGCACAGAAAAATCGTGACCCTGCCATTCATGGAAAGCAGACAGTAAAGCAGCTTCTTGGGCAGAATCAGGGTGCAACCAATGTGGAAATCGACAAGACTGGCATCAAAGACTTTGAACGACTGGCAAAGAAATACGGAGTTGATTTTGCGGTCAGAAAAGATAAGTCTGTTGATCCGCCCCGTTACATTGTCTTTGTCAGAGCAAAGGATGCAGATGCTCTGGATGCCATTTGCAAAGAACATCAAGCAATGGCAATGACGAAGGGCAAAAAGCCGAGTGTATTGGCACAGCTGAAAAAATTCAAGGAACTGGTGGCGGCATTACCGAAGAAGGTACGGGAAAAGAAACAGGAGCGTGATTTATGAGCAAACGAGATATAAAGCGACTCCTGATTTTGAATCTTCCATATTTGATTTTGGGACTTGTCGCAACAAATTTCGGAGAAGCATGGCGATTAGCTGAGGGTGCAGATTCATCTGCAAAAATCCTCGGCTTTTTTAATACTCTGCCAGTGGCATTGCAGAATCCACTCCCCAGCTTCTATCCATTGGATTTGCTGGTAGGCATCATTTGTGGCGGCGGCTTACGGCTTGCTGTTTACATGAAAAGTAAAAATGCCAAGAAGTACCGTCACAATGTTGAGTATGGTTCTGCCAGATGGGGAACGGCAAAGGATATAGAGCCATTCATAGCTCCGAAGTTTGAGGACAATATTATTCTGACGAGGACAGAACGATTGATGATGTCCAACAGACCGAAAAATCCTGCTCATGCAAGAAATAAAAACGTACTGATCGTGGGCGGTTCCGGTTCTGGTAAGACACGTTTCTGGCTAAAACCGAACTTACTCCAGATGCACAGCTCTTATGTGGTCACTGATCCAAAAGGAAGTATTGCGGTCGAGTGCGGAAACGCTCTGCTGAAGTATCACTACCAGATAAAAATATTTAACACGATCAATTTCAAAAAAAGTATGCACTACAATCCGTTTGCGTATATCCATTCGGAAAAAGATATTTTGAAGCTGGTGACAACACTAATTGCCAATACAAAAGGTGATGGGAAAGCCGGAGACGAGTTCTGGACGAAAGCCGAAACGCTTCTTTACTGTGCGTTGATTGGCTATATCCATTATGAAGCACCAATGGAAGAACAGAACTTTTCTACACTGATTGAATTTCTGAATGCCATGGAAGTGCGTGAGGATGATGAAGATTTTCAGAATCCGGTGGATTTGATGTTTGAAGCATTGGAGAAGAAAAATCCGAATCATTTTGCAGTCCGCCAGTATAAAAAATATAAATTGGCTGCTGGAAAAACTGCAAAGTCGATTTTGATTAGCTGTGGTGCAAGGCTGGCTCCGTTTGATATTCAGGAAGTTCGTGATATTACAGCGTATGACGAGTTACAGCTTGATACGCTCGGTGACAGAAAAACAGCGTTATTCCTTATTATGTCGGATACAGACAGCACATTTAACTTCTTGATCTCCATGATTTATACGCAACTTTTTAACCTGCTTTGCGAAAAGGCAGATGATGTGTATGGAGGCAGACTTCCGGTTCATGTGCGTTGCTTGATTGATGAAGCAGCCAATATCGGGCAGATACCGAATCTGGAGAAGCTGGTTGCCACAATCCGAAGCCGTGAAATATCGGCTTGTCTGGTACTTCAAGCACAGAGTCAGCTGAAAGCAATCTATAAAGATAACTGCGACACCATCATCGGAAATATGGATTCTCGCATTTTCCTTGGTGGTTCAGAGCCGACCACACTGAAAGAGCTGAATCAGGCACTTGGAAAAGAAACGATTGATACTTATAACACTGGCGAAAACCGTGGGCGTGAAACTTCTCATTCCCTGAACTATCAGAAGCTCGGAAAAGACCTGGCTTCGGTTGATGAACTGGAAGTTCTGGATGGAAGTAAATGTATCCTGCGGCTTCGTGGTGTCAGACCATTTATGTCCGATAAATACGATCTGACACAGCATCCAAATTATAAATACACAGCTGACTACGACAAAAGGAATGAGTTCAACATTGAGAAATTTCTGAGCCATCGGCTGAAATTGAAAGCGGGGGATGAATTTGAAGTAGTCGCAATGGAGTAAGGAGGGATTCCATGAAGAAGTCCCCGGAATTGAATATTGAAGAAAGACTCTGTGAGTATCTGAAAATGAATTACAGAGGAAGTGGCAATCAGGTTTCGAGCAAACAGCTTGAAGCCTTTTTTCATGTCAAAGGGACAGAAATACGGCGAATGGTCAATTCGCTGCGATGCAAGGGAGAACCGATTTGCAGTGATTATTACGGCTACTACTATGCGGCTAATCAGCTGGAAATCAATGCGACCATTGCTCAGTTAAACAGCAGGATTCGCAGTATTGCAGATGCCAGAGATGGACTGCTTAACCGTGCGGATGATGCAGCGGAATAACGCTGATCGCCATGAAAGGAGGTGGTGATACACATGATTGTGGCAGAACTGTTCGTGTAACTTTTTTCTATCATCTCAAATCAAAATACAGGAGGAAAACTATATGGCATTTTTCAACAGCGCAGTTACGGTACTTCAGACACTCGTTATCGCTCTCGGAGCAGGTCTTGGTATTTGGGGAGCAATCAATCTTCTGGAAGGTTACGGAAATGATAACCCTGGAGCTAAGAGCCAGGGTATGAAACAGCTGATGGCAGGT
>HF987862.1:47433-57277 GCA_000431135.1 Clostridium sp. CAG:590 | reverse complement strand
TTATCTGTATCACGCTGTGGATCTGGGATATAAGAATCAACAGTATCCATTAACTCCATGATCTTATCGCCCCACTCGCTGTTAGGATCTTCAAGAGCCTTAAGAGCTGATCCCTTGATGATTGGACATCCTTTGAATCCATACTCCTCTAACTGCTCTGTAACTTCCATCTCTACTAACTCGATTAACTCTTCGTCATCTACCATATCACACTTGTTAAGGAATACAACGATGTAAGGTACACCTACCTGACGAGAAAGGAGGATGTGCTCCTTTGTCTGAGCCATAACACCGTCAGTAGCAGCTACTACTAAGATAGCTCCATCCATCTGAGCTGCACCAGTGATCATGTTCTTTACGTAGTCAGCATGTCCAGGACAGTCAACGTGTGCGTAATGTCTCTTCTCTGTCTCGTACTCGATATGAGCTGTAGAGATAGTGATACCTCTTTCTCTCTCTTCTGGAGCCTTATCAATGTTCTCGAAATCTGTTGCTTCGTTACCAGCAACTCTTGCTGCTAATACTTTAGAGATAGCTGCTGTTAAAGTTGTTTTACCATGATCTACGTGACCGATGGTACCGATATTACAATGTGGTTTAGTTCTTTCAAACTTAGCTTTTGACATTTTATTTCCTCCTTAATTATAGCCTCACGGGCTTTACTCACTAATACTGATTATATTAGAAATGTCTAACATTTTCAAGTATTTTCTATAATAAATTAGTTACCCTTCTTAGCGTTGATAACCTTGTCCTGTACAGACTTTGGAGCCGGTTCATACTTCTCAAAGAACATTGAGTAGTTACCACGACCCTGTGTAGAAGAACGCAACTCTGTTGAGTATCCGAACATCTCTGAAAGTGGTACTAATGCACGTACAATCTTACCACCACCAAGGTCATCCATGCTCTGAATCTGTCCACGTTTTGCATTCAAACTTCCGATTACATCACCCATATACTCTTCAGGCATTGTAACTTCTACCTTCATGATAGGCTCGAGTAATACTGGAGAAGCCTTCTGCATAGCATCTTTCATAGCCATAGATCCGGCAATGTGGAATGCCATCTCGTTAGAATCGACTTCATGGTAAGAACCATCGTATACTGTAGCATGAATACCTACAACAGGGAATCCTGCCAAGACACCAGCCTTTGTTGCTTCTTCGATACCTTCACCAACTGCAGGGATGTATTCCTTCGGAATTGCACCACCAACCACGGTAGAATCGAACTTGAACAACTCTTCACCATTGGCATCCATTGGCTCAAATTTAACTTTACAGTGACCATACTGACCACGACCACCAGACTGCTTAGCATACTTGCTATCTACGTCAACAGCCTTAGTAATTGTCTCTTTGTAAGCAACCTGAGGTGCACCAACGTTAGCCTCAACCTTAAACTCACGAAGAAGACGATCAACGATAACTTCCAAGTGAAGCTCACCCATACCAGCGATGATAGTCTGTCCTGTCTCCTGATTTGTATGAGCACGGAATGTAGGATCTTCCTCTGCCAGCTTAGCAAGTGCCTCGCCCATCTTACCCTGATCATTCTTTGTCTTAGGCTCGATCGCAAGCTCGATAACCGGCTCTGGGAATTCCATAGACTCAAGGATTACCGGATGCTGTTCATCACAGATCGTATCACCGGTTGTAGTAAACTTAAATCCTACAGCAGCAGCAATATCACCAGAGTAAACCTTAGAAATCTCTGTACGGTTATTAGCGTGCATCTGTACGATACGTCCAACACGCTCTTTCTTATTCTTAGTAGCATTTAATACATAAGATCCTGAATTACATGTTCCGGAATATACACGGAAGAATGCTAATTTACCTACGAATGGGTCAGCCATGATCTTAAATGCCAATGCTGAGAATGGTTCGTCATCAGATGACTTACGTGTTACTTCATTACCGTCCTCATCTACACCAGTGATATCCGGTACATCTGTAGGAGCTGGCATATACTCGATAACACCATCTAACATCTTCTGAACACCTTTGTTCTTGTATGCTGATCCACAGAATACAGGAACTGCTTCGTTAGCGATTGTACCCTTACGAAGTGCCTTCTTCATATCTTCGATAGAAGGCTCTTCTCCTTCAAGGTACTGCATCATAAGGTCGTCATCTAATTCACAACATTTCTCAACAAGATTCTCATGCCATTTATCAGCTAAATCCTTCAAATCTTCAGGAATCTCTGTGATCTCGATATCCTCACCCTTATCATCTTTGTAGTAGTATGCATCCATCTCGAACAAATCGATCAATCCGATGAAGCTATCCTCTGCACCGATTGGAATCTGTACAGGAATTGCATTCTTACCAAGACGATCAATAATGGTCTGTACAGACATGAAGAAATCTGCACCCATCTTATCCATCTTATTGATGAAAGCCATACGTGGAACATTATATGTGTCAGCCTGACGCCATACGTTCTCTGACTGAGGCTCTACACCTGCTTTTGCATCAAATACACCAACAGCTCCGTCTAATACACGAAGAGAACGCTCTACCTCAACAGTAAAGTCTACGTGTCCCGGAGTATCAATGATATTGATACGATGCTCTAAAGCACCTTTCTTTGGCTTATGATGATCCTCAAGTGTCCAGTGACATGTTGTGGCAGCGGATGTGATTGTAATACCACGTTCCTGTTCCTGCTCCATCCAGTCCATGGTAGCTGCACCTTCATGAGTCTCACCAATCTTATAGTTAACACCAGTATAATATAAGATACGCTCTGTAAGAGTTGTCTTACCGGCATCAATATGAGCCATAATACCGATATTTCTGGTTCTCTCTAATGGATATTCTCTTCCAGCCAAGATTTTTTCCTCCTTAAATTAGTTGTCACAAAATCATGCGCAAAGATTAGAATCTGTAATGAGCAAATGCCTTGTTTGCCTCTGCCATCTTGTGCATGTCTTCTTTCTTCTTTACTGATGCGCCTGTGTTGTTTGCTGCATCAAGTAATTCCTTAGCCAATCTTTCTTCCATGGTCTTCTCACTTCTCGCACGAGAATATGTTGTCAACCAACGAAGAGCCAAGGCCTGTCTTCTATCAGGTCTAACATCGATAGGTACCTGATAAGTAGCACCACCGATACGTCTTGCCTTAACCTCAAGAACTGGCATAATGTTATTCAAAGCTTCTTCGAATACTTCCAAAGCCGGCTTACCAGTCTCTTCAGCAACACGCTCAAATGCGCCGTATACGATTTTCTGGGCTACACCCTTCTTACCATCTAACATAATGTTATTGACAAGCTTAGTAACCACTTTGCTATTATAAATTGGATCCGCTAATACGTCTCTCTTTTGAATATGTCCTTTACGTGGCACGGTACTTCCCTCCTATTATTATTCTAATCTGGAAATTCTATACATATTATATTCCAGACCGAGAGTCTGATATATTTACTCTCTTGCTAGATCGATATCTGACCGATCTAAAGGTACTCACATTCCACTTGGGAATCCGTGTGGATTCGCTTGGGGAACCTGTTCGTGCAGGTCTTTGCATATATTATCTCAATAAATGAAAAACATAGCCATTACCAGCACTATTAATTGTTTGACTTACTGTTACCTATTATTTTGCATCCTTAGGTCTCTTAGCGCCGTACTTAGAACGAGCCTGACGTCTCTTTGCAACGCCTGCTGTATCCAAAGTACCACGGATGATATGATATCTGGTACCTGGTAAGTCCTTTACTCTACCACCACGGATCATAACAACACTATGCTCCTGAAGGTTGTGACCTTCACCTGGAATGTAGCTTGTTACTTCGATACCGTTAGATAAACGTACTCTGGCAATCTTTCTAAGAGCTGAGTTAGGTTTCTTAGGTGTAGCTGTCTTAACTGCTGTACAAACACCTCTCTTCTGTGGAGAAGCAGTGTCGATAGGTTTCTTCTTTAAAGAGTTGTAACCTTTCTGAAGAGCTGGTGCAGTAGACTTTTTCTCTACAGTCTGTCTTCCTTTTCTAACTAACTGGTTAAATGTTGGCATGTTTTTCACCTCCTGTTTGTCATATTTGTGAGGAACCAGTTTCCTCATTTTGGGTACACGAATACACTAAGATTCACGCACACTTTGTCATTATAGCCAAGGCAAACACTGGTGTCAAGAGATTTTGCGTAAATTTTCCTTCATTTTTTTTGCAAATCCCATATAATGTATTTTCGTTAAAATAAACATACAAATTAATATAACAAACCCCGGTAGCTACAATCACAAGGGGGAATGGATTTGCTACCGGGGTTGATGAAGAAGGCAGAAATATGTTTTCTACTCTTATAGTATACCGCATTTTTATATGAAAAAATACTATCATGTAAAAAATAACCGTTTAAATGTCATAATTGAACGTTATTCGTATTTTTATCCGCTCATTTTAATTGATTCTCCAAAAGTTTCATGATGAAATTGTACATGTATCGCGGAAATTTCTCAGTTTCCGCATTCTCACCAAGATATATCCTAAACGAAATACCCTGATAATTCGCAATAACACTATCTTCTGCGAACTACCCATTATCTAAAGCCAATGGGCTTCCCGGTTCATAAACCTCTTCAATTAGAAAAAGATATCTAACTAAAAGACCCAGATTATAGATGGTATCATTCATCATCCAGGTCTTCTTCGCACATTATTTTTGCAATTCTTCCAGCTTTGCTTCTAATTCTGCAATTCTTGCTTCTTGGTTCAGCAACCGCTCATCTTTGTCTGCCAGCTCTTCCTCCAGTCGATGGATCTTCTTACGGATTCCCTTCTCCCGGTTACGAAGTGTCTCCTCTGCATCATACTGAAGCTGTATCGCATCGTCTGACATCAATGCATTCATCTTGTTAATTACCGGTTCGAATTCCTTATACTGTTGTGCAATACTCATAAGATCACCCCTAGTCTTTGCCTGAAACAGGCGAGCCCAGACATCCCGTTCGTGTTTCCGGTCTTCCTGCGTTGCAAGTTCTATTTGGTTTAAGTCTAACACATAGAGTTGGAATTTACTAGTGTATTCATTGTGATTTTTCACATTCAGAAGACGATAGGATGCAAAAAATTCCGGGTACTCTTCAAATAACGTGAAGTCTAAAATACCGATATGGATCGCCGGTTTTGTATCGATATAATCATCGCCACGATTCAGGTTGTCATATGACCGGCACAAATACCCTACCGAACGTTCCGGCCAGTTGCCGTAATCAATCAGCTGTAATTCAATGTTGATATATGTATCATCATTTAGCAGCAATGCCACATCTAATACGAATCCCTTTCGTTCGATTGCTTTTCCTACCTGAATGGGATTTCTTATGGTGAGCTTCTTAATATCGCTTTGCGGATACCCGAGCAGCGAGCATACCAACTTCTTCAATGCATATTCCGAATCATTCATCAATGCAATAAACAGATAATTGTTCTTCAGTGTATATCCGATGGGTTCATTGGCATCCATTGCGTTTGTTACATGGATTGGGTCATTCACATCATTTACTTTTGTCTCATCTGTACTATCTGACAAATCGTTCCTCCTTCATTCTCTGCCGCAGAAGCTTATAAATTCATCCGAATGTAGGAGTACCATAGCACGTTGTTTCCTTATTGTCCATAACAATGCCGATAACTTCACAGAACTTTAAAAATTATGAACATAAATACATAACTTTATGTTCAAATAGTCATAATTGCTTTCTTTTTGGTCATAAATATGACCAAATGTTCAAACTTTTGACCAGAAATACATAATTACAAATGACAATTGCATTCAACAATTCATCCATTATTCCGCGCCACTCATAAACTATATATTATTCCACTGTTTTATATCTCTGTTTCTTTCTCCAGCTTAGCCAACCGGATGCAATACTGCACAGTATGATGCCAAAGACATATTCAAGTACTATCACTACCTTAGATGGCTGTAAATGTGGATTCACAAAATACTGGACTACCCAGAATATTGTCATAATCAAGGCGAAGGAAACAATAGCGCATAACAAATGAATTTTTGATTTTTTCATTAAAGTCTCACCCCCTCAATCATTTTTACGATCAATCTCTGTGCCAATCTTATTTCCAATCAATCCCGCGGTCACCGCACCTACAACTGCGCAGGGAATTGTCCCCACAATTGCTCCCACAGGTCCACCTACAGCAATGCCAATCGAACTACCCTTTATAGCTCCTGTAGCCGCACCTGCAATTACACCAGTTACACTTCCTATTGTTTCTGCAATTCTATTTTTCATATATTCTCCTTTCCCGCAGTTACACTATCCAGACGTTGCAAAACGCAAAAATCCACAATCATTTGACGCTTTCTAATTCTAAATGTAAAATTTCCCCCACGTTTTGCACTATAACGTAATCAAACGAGGATATATATCGCATTTCAAAAGATGTTATGATCAAACATTTTCAAATCGTTTACTGAACAATATCATCATTAGCAGGCTTGCTACTCTCACCGCAAACACATCTCCATATGTAATGTTCTCCACTCGAAGAATGATTTTACGTTAGATAATGATGCCTGCATATGCAACAAGTTCTTTAAAAGACATTCCACATTCATCTGTTTGCATTATATTATCTGAGTTGAAAACAATATATTTTCTTTTACCATACTGATCTTTAATTGTTTTAATATGATTTCCTTTATCCTTTAATAGCTTCTTTACCATCTTGCAAGTAAGAATCGATTTTACATGAAGTGCTTGTTCTTTACCATTAGTCCCTTTTCCTATTTCAAAAGATACAATTTCTTCTTCATACAAATTTCTTTTTCCGTTGTTCTCAATATTTGAGTAATGTACAAAATAATCTTTGTTATCTGAACCTCTAATAAATCCCCATCCCTTTTGATTATCAAAAAGTAACACATTTCCTTTCATATTAATATTCCTTCAATCCTCCATAACAATCATATAATCTCTCGAAATCTTTAAGCCTGTCAAAACAAAACTTTTAGATTTCTTTTTTAAGATCACTCACTTTTTGTCAAAAACACTTGACAAATTTATCGAAAAACATGACAACTCGCACCTATCAATTAAGAACCGTCGCTTACGGCAGCAGATATTTTTCAATCGGAAGTGATTTTTATGTTAACTGTGGCAGTCATGTTGATTGCCAAAACTTTGTTGTTACTAATCTTTGCAAATATTACTAACCCTGATTCCATTGCCCTCACTCTACATACAATATCATTGAACATTTGGGGAATCTTGATTTATCTTTTACAGATATTGCTGATAAATATTCATGAATAATCCAGTGTCCGTGGTTCTTCCGCACAAGAATATTCAGTATTTAATATCCGATCCTACTCCAAAAACTTCTTCCTGTATGTAGCATTCTTTCCTTAACGTCATTATTTTCCTTTAACATTTAAACTATTTTCAAGTCGCATTTTGGTTTTTATGTTAAGGCAAAACAAGAAACTCAAACCCACCAAAACAACTCTCCTACAAAATCAGAAATTCTATCTACTACATCATCTACAACTTCACCAATAGTATACCCCATGCCATCAAATAGACCATCCGTAATCTCACTCACAGCATCGCCAACAAGGAGCGCTGTACCAACACCTGCAATTAACGGACCCGCTACAGGAATTGCAGATGTAGCCAACAGTTCTCCAACAACACTTACTGTTGTTTCAGCTGCAACTGTTGTGGCTGCAGCACTTAACGCACTTTCTGCCCCCTTTGATACAACATATCCTGTACACTCACCAACTGAGTCTCCATTTGTGATTGACTTTCCCACTTCAACCGCTGTTGTAATTCCTACAGCAACACCAGTAGATCCCTTTACTGCATCTCCCAAACCTCCTATCTTTAATGGCTGTTTTGTAAACTTATCTCCAACACGCTGAGTTGCATTGGGAGAAATTCCTGTCGATTTCATAGTCTTTGACACGCCACTTGCTTTTGCAGCTGCATTATACTTTTCTGTTGCTTCAATTGTTCCACGCAGCTATGCCTGCTGATACTTTCCTGCCTTTACCTGATTCAACGTCTTCTGAACACCTGCAGGACTAACTGTATCCTTATACTGAATACGTTCAACGACCTTTCCTGCCTTAGTGGTTACTGCATCAACCTGAGTAGCCGTTGATGACTTAGTAAGCCTTGTTACAGTATCAGGCTTAAACAAATTACCAAGATTGCTCTTGTCATTAGCCATGATCTCTAATGCATTTCCCGCAGAACCCTTAGGACTATAGGCACCTGCCCTTCCAGTCATCCTGCTGACGACTGATGCCTCGTAACCTTCTCTTATAATTTCTGCTCCCAGTCCCATTGTCTTCCCTTCATTCTTATTTGTCAAGATTCAATTCCTCCATATTGTATTTTTTCATACATAATTTTCTCGGATGGAAGGAACAGCTCTCCTTCCATCCGTCAGAACACTTAAGCAAACTTATCGACTACGTCGTACAGATTACTCTTAAGTTTCGAAGATATCGGGTACTTACTTACCTTTTCCTTGATACCTTCCTTGGATTCACCCCTGCAATAAAGTTCCTTGAGAACGCCCTTTACAATGGCATCAAATCCATACTCAGCGATACCATCTGCAATTACCCCGAGCACACAAAGAGTCATAACACCTCCTACAATTCCGCCCGGTCCGAGTGCCGCAAGTGCAGTGGTAAGGGCTGCTGCTCCTACCAAACCACTAAATTCAATAGCTACCATAAAAACAAGTCCGGGAACACCTAACGCTGCAATCTTCTTAATAATCTGATCCATCTTAAAATCCTCCTTAATGGTATTGTTTGATAATAATCTACGTTGTTCCGAGTGCTGGCTCCTTTCAATCCGGCAGTGTTGTTTCATCTGATAATGCTAATATACGCCATTTCAATTTCTCACTTTTTTAAAAAACCTACAAAAAGAGGACTGGCAATTTATATCTGCCAATCCCCAAAATTCTTATTTGTATCATTATTACAACATTAAATTATCTATGAGTGACGTCATATTCAATTCTGCCCGATTATCACTGCTTGTCTTTGCAATAGTAACTGAATACCAGTGATCTCCAAAATATGTCCATTTATAATGTTTTCCGTCATCAGTAATAACAAATCCGATGCTTTCTAAGAGTCCTCGTAAGGAACCATCTAAAGACTTATATCCCTTAAGCGCCACTTTAATCTGTTCTCTTCTTTTTGCCGGGATATGCCCATAATTATTATTTTCCAGTAAATCCGTTACTATATGATCTCTACGGGTATCCTTTTGAACATTTCGAGAGTAATCTTCAAGGATCTCTAATATTATCTCCCTAATTTCGCCCTCATTACCCTCATATATAACGTGTGCGACCCCTTGCAGTTTAAAAGCTAATGATGATAGATCTACAGGAAAGTCACCCTCAGATTTTTTTGAAACAAGCACAATAGGCAACGCCAACGAAGCCTTCCTTACCATCCCAGGGTACTATCTATCCGCTACTATCGGCGAATATGTGCAGTCAAATTTCATCGAAGAAACCGATAGTTTTTTCAACAAGCAAGAAAACCCTGTTTTCTTCTACAAAAACCAACATCTTCAAAATGTTATTGATAGTCCGTTCCTCCTTAAGATTCGTTGTTGATTTGATAATTAGAATATACTCCATCTCAAAAATTCGAATCTATAAAAAACCTGGAAAACATTCGTTGTTGCTTCGCAAGTTAGCAAGCAGTACCCCTGTGTACACGCGGCGCATTTTGCTTGTTGGAGGCACATCCCCAATCCCCTTAGAATGTCATCTTCGATGCCAAGCTGCGCCCGCACTTTGTGAGTGCTGATACATTCCTGC
>HF987862.1:28425-47426 GCA_000431135.1 Clostridium sp. CAG:590 | reverse complement strand
TTCCTGCTTTGCCGGAATTGCAAAAAAGCAGGCAACCACCAAGTTTCATTTTGATGATTGCCCATAAAGTTAATCTGCCATGTCTCCTTCCCCTGAAATTGTAAGCACTCCATCTGCATAGTTCCACCTAACACTTTTAAATGCCGATGCGTAGCCACAATATCCCGAATATTGCACATTTGCCGCCTGTACGTTTCCTTTGCATATAATAATCAGAAATAATATTAACATTACCCGGTTAATATCAATATATAGTTGTCTTCTATCTTGATCTAAATATTGCATAAATCAATTCACCCCTCATATGTATGTGTTACGATATATCTTCTTTGACTAATTCTATCATAATACACATTTTTATGAAGGGCAAATACTATTTTAAAAAATTCTATTATCTAATTTCTCCGCAATGCCTCAATCGGACTCAGCTTCGCCGCCTTTCTTGCCGGATACACACCAAACAGGATTCCGACACCGGAAGAAAATGCCGATGCAAGCAATACTGTACTGACACTCAATGCCGGTGCAAAATGCATATTCGGCACAATCGTACCGATAATACCGGCGATGATCCACGCTCCCAATACGCCGAACAGAATTCCGATCAGACCACCGATCAACGTAATAAATGCAGACTCCGCAAGAAACTGAACGGTAATCGAACCGGTCTTCGCTCCGAGTGCTTTGCGGATACCGATCTCTCTCGTCCGTTCCGTAACCGATACAAGCATAATGTTCATTACGCCGATACCACCAACCAGCAAAGATACGGATGCCACAAATGCCACGAATACCGTGATCAGCTGGATCACCTGATTAACCGTTGCCATGATATCATCAAAGCTCTGATAGTTATAGATCTCCTTACCCTTTGCGTGATGCTTCGTTTCCAGATAATCGATAACTTCTTTACATACTGCAGCTGCATCTGCATCATCATTCTTCAGCACATAGAAATCGCTGATCTCATTTGAAATATCAATGCCAACTGCCGCCGTAACCGCCATTGGAGGAAGAGTGATCTGAACCGTAGGATCTCCATACATTGCAGTAACTGCATTCTTATCCTCTGACTCCGTGACACCGACAATTGTAACTGTCATTTCCGACCCCTCCCACAGCGTCAGATTAAGATCCAGTCCAACCACATTCGTAGATCCAAACAGTTTCATTGCATCGTCTTCACTGATCACACAAACCGGTTTGCCACTTTCCGCTTCACTATCTGTGTACGCAGCGCCCTTCACGAATGTACTCTCATCAAATGTAAATGCCGATGCATCCGTTGCTATCACCGAAGCAGAAAAATCATCTTTTCTCGTCCGTGTTGTTCCCTCCAGCACCATCTGTGTGGTAACTGCTTTGATGCCATCCATCTTCGCAATGGCATCCATATCTTCTTCCGTAATATAGTATTTGTCCTGATAGTCCGTAATATAGAATGCAATCTGTCCCTTGCCGATACTTCCCAGCTGTTCCGATATCATGCCCGTGGCACCATTACCAATTGAAATGATAAGGATAACCGAAGAGATACCAATAATGATACCTAACATGGTAAGGAATGTACGCACTTTATTGGCCCAGATATTCTTAAGAGCCATCTTCACATATTCACCAAGTTGTCCCATAAATGGCCTCCTATTCTGTTACTGTTACTATACCCGGTGCTACCGCTGATGCCGCCGTCTCCGGTACATACTCATCCCCCGGCTTCATATCCTTTGTCACATTACGGATGACTTTATCACCCTCTGCCATTCCTTCTGTCACCTCATAATATTCATCGGAATAGATTCCTACTTTCACATCTTTTCTCTGAATCTTATTGTTTTTGTCCACAACATACACATAATCGCCATCAATGTCCGTACAAAGTGCTTCATATGGAATCACAAGTGCTTTATCCGCCTTTCCTATGAAAATATATGCCTTTGCAGACACACCAATATAAATGTTACCATCCGGATTCTTGATACGGATACGCCCTTTGATATTGCCACCTGTTGTTTTTGCAGTTGCGGATGTTGCATCCATACTTGCTACACGGCTTACAAATTCAACAGTTCCTTCATATTCATTATTGCCGATCACAACTCTTGCCGTCTGTCCATTTGAGATATATCCAAGATCGTCCTTTGATATTGTAAATTCCACACCAATCTCATCACTCTTGATGATCGTCATAACCGTCTGTGTCTCATTTGCATATGCACCTTGTACCACGTCTACAGATTCCACAATACCATCTGCATTTGCCGTGAGTCCTGCCTCTGCCTGACTTAACGACTTCTCTGCCTCACTGACATTCAAATTGGAGAGTTCATTGGATGCTGCTAATTGTGCCTTTGTACTCTCGGAGACTTTCACATCTTTGTTGGCAGCCACAATTGACTGTTGTTCCGCCAACTGTGATTGTTTCTCAGAAAGAGCCTCATTCTTCTTATTGAGTTTCTTATTAAGATCACGAATTGTCTGTTTTAATTCCTTAGTGTCCTGAAGATTCGGTTCTCTCGTTGTCCCCTGTTCATTCGGCGTTGCCGCCTTCTCTGTCTCCTTGGCATTCTGAGCCTCGGTCTCTTCCATCTTATCCTGATAAGACGTAATACTGTCACTTAATTTCTCGGCATCCTTCTTTAACGAAGCAACCTCTTTCTCTAACTTCTTCACTTTTTTCTGTGCACTTCCGGCTTTTTCTGCCGCTTCATCCGCTGCCTCATAGTTGGAATCGCCTGCCGCTTTCTCACTTTGTGCCTGAATCTTAACCTTGGTCAAATTGTCTCCCAGATCAGATGAATCATATGTAAGGAGCACATCTCCCTTTTGCACCGTCTGACCAACTTCTACACATACATCTTCTACCTTCGCGGTTACCGGCGAAATATAAGCATCCTTTCCGATTCCAACAACCGTTCCGGACGTTGTAAGTTCCTGCTCGACATCTTCCCGATCCACCGTAAATAAATTGTCATCTGTCTTAGAATCAATATCTCCCATCACTTCTTTCATCTGCTTAAGAGAATCCACAAAAGTCTTCACCGTAAGGCCACCGATCACCAATGCCGCCACAACGATTACTGCAATCGCACCCTTACTGATCTTTTTCTTCTTCCGTTCCGGTTTCTTTCCTGCAGCTTCCGTTTTGCTTTCCGGGTTCTCTTCCGATGTAACCTCCGGCATCGCTACTTCAACCAGATCTGTTTCTGTTATCTCATTCTTATTATCCATCCTGTTCTCCTCCTCTATCTTGTCCTGTCCACATCGGACTCGATCTTACCATCCATAATACGAACCACTCTCTTCGCATTCTCAGCAATTCCATCATCATGTGTGATCAGTACGATCGTATTCCCTTGCTCATTCAATCCATCTAATATATTCATGATATCCTGCGTCGACTTTGAATCCAGATTACCGGTTGGCTCATCTGCCAGAATCAAAGGCGGTGCCGCTGCAATGGCTCTTGCAATTGCAACTCGCTGCTGCTGTCCACCCGACATCTCTGACGGTTTATGTTTCATACGTTCCTTCAATCCCACCTTTTCCAACGCTTCCTCTGCCAATCTCCTTCTTGTACTCTTATCCACCTTGCGATAGATAAGTGGCAGTTCTACATTTTCAACCGCAGTCAGATTCGGTATCAGATTGAAACCCTGAAAGATAAATCCAATCTCATTATTCCTGACTTCCGATAATTCATTATCCGAAAGACTTGAGACATCTCTTCCATTCAATATGTATGTTCCGCTCGTTGGAACATCTAAGCAGCCTAACATATTCATCAGTGTTGATTTGCCGGAACCGGAATGTCCAATGATTGCCACAAATTCCCCTGTATGAACCGACAAACTGACACCATCTAATGCCCGGACTTCATTTTCTCCCGGATTGTATATCTTATACATATCCTTCACATCAATTAATGCGTCCATCTCTTTCCCTTTCTGCTAATATTCTTTTATAAGAATATATCCTTTTGCCTTATTGTATTATCGTAATAATACAGCAGTACACGAAAAAAATCAACACTTTTTTGCAAAAATGCTGACTTTTTCATACAAATGTACTATTTTACAACCTCATAGTTATCCCATGAGAAATCCTCACCACAGATTGGTACAAACCAAAAACAGACACTATGGAGTGCATTCATTTTCCATAGTGCCTTTGCATTTTTATTTTTCAATTTTCCATTTTTTTGCATATTCTTCCAATACTTTGTAATCCAAGCATCTTTGAGAAACTCTAGAATCCGGAAAAGCATACTTTTTCTCGTATAAATCTTTCGCTGCGTCAGATAAATTCATGGTATTAATCATTTTCATTTCAGAATCTAATAAGTCAATGTACTTGCTTTTCTCTTCTTCTGACTTAAAAGTTCTATATGTACCAATATCCTTCTTAACAAAAGGAGTTACCTCATTCTTTGGAATTGGAAACATATAATTCAGATTTACAACCGCTATCAATCTCGACAATACCTGCGGATCATATATTTTAAAGAAATCGGGTTGCTTTTTCATTTTTTGATGTCTAGGTTGTGCATGAGACACCTGTGTAATATAGTAAAAATCCTCTGTTTCAAATAAAATGCCAAAAAACGGCTTATACTTATCCGATCCATAATCAGTACGCGGAATACGTCCCTCAAAGGCTCTCAAATAATCCAGGTACTTTTCATTAACATTTATCCATTTCATGTAATATCTCCTAAACAATAAAAGGAACAAGCAGAACCTGTTCCTTTTATTAATACGATTTTGATAGGCTTCGTAACCTCTATTAATACGATTTTGTTGGGCTTCGTAACCCCAATAGAAAGCATTCACTTTCTTATGTACATTATATCCAGTCCAACGAAAAATACAAGATTGACTTTTATATTGTTATATGCTAAAATATTTGTTTTGACATAAACCACATCGCATTTTCTATATAATTATATTACCACTTTCTGATAAAAATTCCAAAAAGCACTATGGAATGTGCACGGGAGTTTGGCACTTCTTTTTCCACCATTTTAATATAAATCTTTGATTTAAGCCATTTGTGTGATAGCCTCTTTCTCAAGCTACAATATAATTATAACTACACCCTCGGCACCGGCTTCATATGCGGCAAGTACTTTTCCTGCCGGATCTGACATGCCTCTTCATACACCCGCAGCAACTTCTTCCCAATCTTACCAATATCCCGCTGCCTTGCCACTTCATATCCGTTATCTGTAAGCGATGGCAGTTCTTTTTCTAATATTCCTCTTGCCAGTTTTTCAAAATCAAAATTGTTCTCCGCCATATATGCAGATATCCCACGGTCGATCCATCCATCATATACCGGAATGTCACGCAATAATACCGGAATCTTCATGGCAAGCGCCTCTAATACCACAATTCCTTCTGTCTCCTCATAAGACGGGAACAGGAACAAGTCACATGCAGCATATGCCTGTCTCAACTCCTCTTTTCCTACATATCCCGCGAACCGCAGATTGGGAAGCTTTGTTTCCACTGCCTTGCGAACCTTTTCGGGTACAGTACGCAGATCGGACTGTCCAAACCAGATAAACTGATACTCCGGCATTTGTTTTGCCAGTTCCACAAAATCCAAGATACCTTTTCGTTCAATCCATAAACCAACTGACATGATCACCTTATCTGTGTCTTTGTAACCATATTTTTTACGAAACTTATTGCGATCCATTGACAACCGCTGATAATACGAAGTATCAATTCCATTCGATATTACATGAACCGGTTTCTGTATCCCATAAGACAATAATAATTTGCGGGAATAATTACTTGGTGTGATCACATTGTCCCCCAACTGATAACAAAATGTGATCCATTTTCCAAACAGACCTGCAAACCGGTTCGAGCCAACATACGAATTGGCAAAATCCTCTCTGGTAGAATGTGCATGAAACACAACCGCTTTTCCATGTCGTTTTGCCCAAAGTGCCATGGAAACCGAACCCGGAAATATTGTATTGATATGTATCACATCCGCATCTTCTTTTCGATCTACCACCTGGACGCCTTCTCTTTCCAACGCCTTCTTCTGGTGATACATCGCTCTTCCTACACCACTCTTCTCTATCATCTTCTGAAACTGTGAATAAATATATACGTTCATATTGTGTTTCTCCTTTGAATAATTATGAATTGCCAACGTTCAGCCCATATAGCCACCATCCGGGAATAGCAGTATCATACCGCCAGATGCGCCATTGCCATTCGGAGCACCTGATGAAGTCCCGTGCTGTACATAAGGATCGCTGCCGGTTTTCCAAGCAAAATGATCGTTGTAAAGCGAGTCAGACGCATCCGGCTTACTCCGGCAAGATAACACAGGAAATCATCCGGAGCCACCGGAAGGAAGATCAATAACGCAAACATTTTCTCAAACTGATTTTCCTTTTCCAAAAAATGCTGATATTTGTTATAGAACTTTGAACCGGTCATATTCTGTACAAACATCATTCCGTACTTTCTTGCCAATAAAAATGCACAAACCGAACCGATACAGATTCCGATATAGTTGAATACGAAACCCCAAAGCGCTCCGAAGAACACAACTCCAAACACACATCCAATGGCACCGGGCATGATCGGAATGACAACCTGTACTGCCTGTACGATCACAAACAGAAGAGGTGCCAATATTCCGCTTTTTTCTAACAATGCCTGTAATTTCTCTGTATCTGTAAACAGCCCTGCTCTCCATGCCCATATAACACCAACTGCAAACAATATCCATCCCGTAATTTCAAACCATTTCTTATGCTTTACGATCCACTCCATATGCCATACCTCCTAATTTGATGTTTCTTATCACATAAAATGCACACCTTTTGATCGTGTTCAAATATATCTCTTTTTCCTTTCACACTTACTATAACGAAAGAATTGTGAAAAAATCTTCATTTTTTCCCATATTTAAGAAACTCTTTAGAAAGCTTCATATCGTCTTAATAATAAACTTTCCTATATAACAAAAAACTCCTATCTGCCTGCCATGGATATTATAATAATCCACTGCACACAAATAGGAGTTTTCCTGTCTGTCTATCAATAAGTAATTCGAAAATAATCTTGAACTTATCGGCAAAAAAATCAATATTTCATGATTACTTTTTTTCGTTTTTGCCGATACTGGAAAATATTGTAAATGCATTCTGCGCAATTCTGCTTATTTCACCATATCCTCTAATTGTTCCTGCGTCACACCCTGCTCGGTATAGATAGAATACGCATAGGTTCCATCCGTCCAGGTTGCCAGATAAATGACATCCCCCTCTCCGCATACTGTAACATTTTGCGTTCCAACTGTGATCACTTTCGTATCAGAATACGTTTCATAGATTCCAGACACATCCTCCGTACCGTTTCCTTTGCGGTAACAGATTGTCTGGTCTTTTCCAATATAATTGATCTCTGCTATATCCTCGCCATATGCCAGATATTCCGTCTTCTCTACATCATATGGAATATTGCCTAACTCTTGAACTGAAAATCCAATTGCATCGGATAACGCCTGTACATCCTTCTTCTCTTCTATCGCAAATACACCCTGTACAAATTCTGTAGTTGCAGGCTGCGGATCGGTACCTCGCCCATCTATATCATATAATGTTAATAACCTTGGAATTCCCATCGCACCAATTAACACAAGTACCAGACAAGCCGCCATCGCAATATATCTGCTATACATCTTCTTCCATGTATTCTGATTCTCCTTCTGTTCTTTCGCAACATTTTGAAGGATTCGTGCTTTCATCTCCGGTGTTACCGTAAGACGTTCCATTACTTCATTATATTTACTCAAAATCATACGCCTCCTTCAATATCTCTTTTAACCGTTTTCTTGCCCTTCTAAGATCAGAGCGTACGGTTGCTTCTTTTCTTTGCAGCAAGATGGCAATCTCCTTCGTGCTATACCACTCTTCATAATAAAGATGAACCACTTCCCGATACGGCTCCGGCAATTCTTTCACCGCATCCCATACAAAGGCAAGATCCTCCTGCTCCTTGGCAACTAATTCCTCCTGTAATTCATCCGTCATGCGTAATCGATTATAAGAAATCTTATTCTTGCTAAGATTGGCTGCTACCCGCAATAGCCACGCTTTCTCATGATTTGTATTTTCAAAAAGCGGTTTCACTCTTAAATATTGAAGCAAGGTGTCTTGCAAGATCTCCTCTGCATCACTTTTATTATGAAGATACGAATATGCGAGCCGGAGAATGGAATTGCCATAAGCATCTAACAGATATTCTGCCCGCTCGTCTTTTCCATGAAAAGATATAACCTTATCCTTCTCCATTTTACCCGCTACTGTATCCTCTTTCCATTCAGCTACCTTCTGCTGTACGGCTTTCCATATCCGGCTGCCGGACAGCATCCAGCAGATGCCATCCTTCCATTCCAGATATATCTTCTGAAGAAAATGCAAGCAAGACACATTGCATATACTATGTTCTATTTTTCCTGTTGCACACAATACCTGTTGCATCTTGTTTTCCTCCTGCTACTTCACCTGTTCAATCCACTCGGTCATTGTCTCTTCACTTACCGCAACACCCGCAATCACTGCATAACTATATTCACCCTCCTGCTAGATAGCTACGCAGATCATCCCGTCATTTCCCTTCATAGTAACAGAAGTATCGCCAACTGTCACTTTCTTTTGTTCTGAATACTCATTATAATCACCACTGATGTCCCCACTCTCTTTCGCCTTACGAATTGTGACATCCTTGTTTGTGAAATCTTCCTGCGACCAATCCTTCTGATTCAATTCTTCCTCACTTCGTACCGCATCCTCTTCATTCGTATAATCAACCTGAATCATGTCATTCTCGATTGCGCTGATTACCCTCCTCTGATAACCACTTAACATATCCGGTACTTCCATTGTAAATCCTGCTATTTTTGCTGCATCTTCAAGGAACTCACATTCAATAAACGGATTCGGAATCTGTGTCTGATCATCTGTCACAGGCTTCTTTTCTATATCCGTTGTCGCATCCACCTGTTGTGTCGTGGTTGCCTTCGGTGCTTCTGCCACCTGTTTGCTCTGTGTTCCGCAGCCCACCATTGTGAATACCATTCCTGCACATACGATTGTCATTATCATTTTTCTCATAAGTCATCACTCCTAATCTGATTGTAGTAAGGTTTTTCATCCTTCTACCTTATATACAATTCGGAGCAGAAAAATGTTGCAAAAAAATACCCGGATTTTACTCCGGGTATTTTTTCTAATCACTCTCCCACATTTTTCTTTGTGTATAGCCATGCAGACAATCTCGCTGACAGCACATACAAGACAACCGACACCACCGGAACGGTCGCTTTTCCGTGCTTCATAATCCACGGATGCTGTTCTAAGAATTGATAAATATGTTCGGCATCCCAATGATCGAATACCGTAAGATCCCCAAATAACAGATAGACGATACCACCAAAGAACAGGAATACAATAAATGCAACCCGCATCTGGTTGCCCTTCTCTGTTCCGAATCGAAAACATACCGGAAGTTCAAGCGCAAGAACAACCAGACAGCAACCGCATACCGCCGGAAATGCAGAAAGCAATTCACCCGTCAACATCTGTACTCCCGGATCATTTCCGATTCCCCGAAGCATCCAGAAGGCTAACACAAAGCCAACCGTAACCAGTCCGAATATTGCCGCCAACACAATATACTTGCTATATACATAGCGGCTTGCCGTCGAAGGAAGACTTCTCATATATGCCTCTGCATTCTTGCCCTTATCCGTATCCAGTACCGCCTGCACCACATTTCCAAGCAGCACACCATACGCACAGACACTTCCAACTCCCAAAAAAAGAAGCACCAGAACACTCACATTATCTGACGGAAGTACAGTTTCCGGAACCAGATAGCCCACTACAATCGGCAGTATGCACACCAGTACCACGCATAACACCGTCCACCTTAATTTTCCGCATATCATATCTTTATAGCATAATCCGATCATTTTCCAAGCCCCCTTCTCTCTTCCAACCACACGGAAATCCCACACGATATTCCCACACAAACCACCATAATTCCTAATAGTATCCATGTATAATCCGCTGCATGTTCTCCCAAATAGATCAACGCTTCGGTAAGCTCTGCATCATCTAACTGACCACCTTTTATGATAATATACATTCCCACTGTCAGAAGAGGAAACAACATGATCAGATCCATCCTCTTTCCCCGGAACCAGTATAATAACGGAAAAATGATCATATTATAAATGACCAGCCCTGCAAATGCACAAAGACACCATCTCGCTATCTCAGAAAATGCAAACGCATCCGTTGTCATAGCTACCAGTCCCCCTGCTAACAGGGATACCCCAAGACAAAATACCGACAACAACATACTTCCCACATATCTGGCGCACACCAAAGTACGTTTCGATATTGGCATGGAATCTGCGACAACCGAGAATCCAGCCTGAATATCTGCCTTAAAACATTCCTGTATTGTCGTTAAAAATGTCATCGGTATCAACAGTATCATCCAGATTGTCATCCGATATGCAACAAAGAACATCGCTTCTCCGTTTGGTTCCGAGTCCATACCGGCAAGTTCTTTGGCAATATTTCCATACTTCGCACTTAAGAAAAATAACACGCCCAATACCGTAACGCCAATTGCCACCTCCAATAGAGTCAGGAGTTGCCGGCGTAACACACACATATCCTTTTGAATCAGTCCGACCATGTTCTACGCCCCCTTGTTCTCCTCTGCCATCTCTCTTGCACCTGTCATTCCTTTACCTTCCCTACTCACATAATAAAGCATAATATCTTCAAGGGAAGCCGGCTCGCATAGAAACTCCGGATATCTTCTCCGACATGCCGGAGCATCCTGTACTAAGATCTCAACTCCATACGCAGACCGTTTCACCCCAACCATATCCTCTGACCGTATCTTACTGATATCCTGTTTCTTGCCTTTCAGAATCGCATGCTGCTCTAATATCACATCCTTATTATCTGCCAACAGAATTCTTCCCTTATCAATAAATGCGATCTCATCCGCAATCCGCTCCAAATCCTCAATAATGTGAGAAGACAACAAAATGGTATGATCTTCCTCTTCCACGAACTCTTGAAAGATATCTAACATCTCATTCCGCACAACCGGATCTAATCCACTTGTCGGCTCATCCATGATCAGCAGCTTGGCTCCATGCGATAAAGCTACTGCGATCTGCAACTTCATCCGCATACCACGAGAAAAAGTTCCACACCGTTTCTTATATGGCAGACCAAAGCGATCTAAATACTTTGCAAATTCCATCTCACTCCAATTATGATATATAGACTTCATCATCCGGCTGATCTGCAATGGTGTCATAATCTCATGATATCCCATCTCATCAAACACAACTCCAATATCCTGCTTGATCTCCTGCTCATCCTTCTTATAATCTTTACCAAAGATCTGAATCCTGCCCGCATCAACCGGAATAACATTCAATATGGAATAAATAGTCGTTGTCTTTCCGGCACCATTTGCCCCAATGAATCCCATAATACCGCCCTGCGGAATGGATAGATCGAGGTTCTCAATCGCAAAACCATCATAGCGTTTGCACAGACCTTCTATCTCTATTACATTACTCATTCTCTTCTCCCTTTCCACTACTCACCATCATAGATTAGGCGTATCATCTCTAATAGCTCCTCTAAAGAAAGACCGGCCAGTGCCGCCTTCTTGCAGGTCTGCTCTGCTAAGTCCTGCACCTGACACAGCAATTCCTCCTGCATCAGCTCCTTACCGGTAGCCTTCACGAAGCTTCCTCTTCCGGTAAAGGATTCAATGAATCCATCCCGTTCCAAGTCCTCGTATGCCCGCTTTGTCGTAATAATACTGATCCGCAAATCCTTTGCCAACGTACGCATAGACGGAAGAGCATCCCCTTCCTGTAAGATTCCATTTAAGATCATTTCCTTAATCTGCGTCGTGATCTGCTCATAGATCGGGCTGTTACTGTTGTTGCTAATTATAATATCCATCTGTTTCCTCCCGGGATATAGGATGGCTGACCATCCTATCAAGTATGCATATTGTATATATACCATATATACAATACAGTGTCAATATCTCTTTTCGTTCCCTCTCGTAGAAATGTTGTTGCAACCCATTTTATTAAAGGCACCATATAAATAGAGATCACGAAAGAATCCTTTCATGATCTCCTATATGAATCTATTAAATACAAAATGCCGCGTAAAGCGGAACTACTTTCTTATTATCTTCAAACGCAAAATTCTTAGAAGATAACTTGATCGCATATGCCGGTTTGTACGTATTCATATATACATTCAAACTTTTCGCTCTTGTATTATCCGCTGACTTAACCTCAATCGGAATGATCTTCCCATCCCGTTGAATCACAAAATCAACTTCTGCTCCACGCTCCGACTCCCAATAATATGTGTGATATGCATTTGCTATTAACTGTGCATTCACATAATTCTCAGTCATGCCGCCTTTAAAATCATTTATCTCATCTACCATATACAAGATATCATCTGCCGCCAGATCTTTCTTCGCACACAACAAGCCCAGATCTGACACATAGATTTTGAAGGCATCTATATCCCTGTAATTTTCCAACGGCTTCTTGATCTGTTCCACTCTGTATATCTTAGAAACAACCCCTGACAAACACAACCACTCTATTGCATTCTCAAATTCCGAAGCACGTCCCCCTTTCTTGATCAACTTATACTGGAAACGGGTATTCTTCTTTGAAAGCTGTACTGTAATGTTATCATATGCCAATCTTGTCTTCTTAATCTCATTGGCATTATTGTACTTACTCATATCATTCAGATAACTTGCAAGAATCGTATCCTGTGTATGCCGAATCAATATATAATCCTTCGTCTGTACATATTGCATAACACATTCCGGCATTCCTCCGACAACAAGATACTGCCGATACAGTTGCATTGCATGATCGTGTAACGCAGAAGGCATTGGTTCATTCGTGAGAAAATGCTCCCGGATTCGTTCAACCAGCTTCTCCTCTCCCATCGCAATCAGGAATTCTTCCATATCCATTGGATACATTGTTTTCATATCTACCTTCCCCACCGGAAATGAAAACTGCGCCCGATTCACCGCTACTCCTAACAGACTTCCCGCTACAATAATATGATAGTCCGGCTCCTGTTCACAAAAATATTTCAAGGAGGTCAATGCCCGCTCGCACAATTGAACTTCATCTAACACGATCAATGTCTTTTCCCTGACAATCGTCTGCCCTGCAATATGTGACAGAATCGGAATCAAATAATTGGGACTGATATCCTCCTCAAATGTTTCACACAATTTGGGATTCGTCTCAAAGTTAAAATACGCAACATTATCATAATGTGTCCTTCCAAACTCCAAAATGGAATATGTCTTCCCCACCTGTCTTGCCCCTTGTATAATAAGCGGTTTTCGATACGGATTCTGTCTCCAATCTTCTAAAAATGTCATAACTTTCCTATACATATTGTCACCTCCCTGATCCATTTTCTTGTAGTATATAATATATTCATGTCAATTTCAACGTATTTTTATTCAAATATTACACTAAAATGCACGAACTTTTCTTTCAATTTTACATTATTCTGCACGTAACACTTCTATCCTATTCTTTCCGGACTCTGCCCATTTTCTATCCGGGGCAAAGAAAAAGAACCCGAACCGCTTCTGCGATTCCGGGCTCTATATAATCGTCCATTGTCCGAATTACCTTGGGGAATTATAAGTCTCGTCCATTGCTGGCAATCACCTTCTGATACCAGTCAAATGATTTTTTCTTCTTTCTGGCGTAGGTGCCGCTTCCGTCATCCATCTTATCTACATAGATAAATCCATAACGCTTGCGCATCTCGCCGGTTGTGAAGGATACCGGGTCAATACAGCCCCATACGGTATATCCCATCACATCAACACCATCTTCCTCGATAGCTTTCATCATTTCCCGGATATGATCTCCTAAGAACTGAATCCGGTTATCATCCGTAATCTCTCCATTCTCTAAGACATCCTCGTATCCGAATCCATTTTCTACGATAAATAATGGCAGCTCGTAACGATCTGAATACTGATTCAGGACATAACGAAGTCCCTTTGGATCGATCGTCCAGCCCCATGGTGTCATTTCCAGATATGGATTAGGTACAGCGTCCGCACTAGCTGCCAGATCATTGCCTAGCTTCTCGATATTGGCATCTGCACTCATTACACTGCTCAGATAATAGCTGAAACCGATATAGTCCACACAACCCTCTGCAATGATTCGCAGATCTTCGTCCGTTACATCCATCTCATATCCATTCTTCTCCCACTCTTTCATAATGTAAGCAGGATAATGCCCTCTTGCCTGAACATCCGTGAAGAACAGATTCTTGCGGTCTTCCTTCTGTGCTAACAACACATCATCCGGATTACAGCTATATGCATATACCGGTGTTGCCGCTACCATGCATCCAATCTGGAATTGAGGATTGATCGCATGACCTAACTTCACCACATTGGCACTTGCCACAAACTGATAATGTGCTGCCTGATATACCAGCTTCTGACGATCTTCTCCGTCCTCGAACACAATACCGGAGTTGGTAAATGCATAGATCGGATTGCTTAAGATCATCTGGTTATTGATCTCGTTAAATGTCATCCAGTATTTTACTTTATCACGATACCGTTCCATCACGGTAAGTGCAAATTTCGTAAAGAACTCAATCATCTTCCGGTTACGCCAGCCACCGTATTTCTTCACTAAGCCATACGGCATCTCAAAATGCGACAACGTAATGACCGGCTCAATCCCGTACTTCAACAGTTCGTCAAACAGATTATCATAGAACTGCAAGCCCTTCTCATTCGGCTCGGTCTCATCTCCCTGTGGGAAGATACGACTCCATGCGATGCTGGTACGGAAACATTTAAATCCCATCTCAGCAAAGAGCTTCACATCTTCTTTGTATAGCTCATAAAAATGAATTCCATCATGATTGGGATAGTACTTGCCATCAACAATTCCATCCGTAATCTCTCTTGCCTTCTCGCGGCTGCCGCCAGTCATCACATCAGCAATACTAAGTCCTTTTCCATCCTGGTCATATGCACCCTCTACCTGATGGGCGGCTACTGCGCCGCCCCATAAAAAATGATCTCTCATAACTGATCTCCTATGCCATAATCTTGTATAAGCTGTCACCTGTATTAACTGTCTTTGCATCTGTCTTTTCTAAGGATGCAAAATCATCAATGTTTGTCACAAGAATTGGAGTGATCAATGAGTATCCTGCACCTTCGATCACACTGCGGTCAAATGTAAGCAATGTCTCTCCTGCTTTCACTTCCTGTCCTTCTTCTACCTTAACATCAAATCCTTTGCCCTCTAGCATAACCGTATTCAAACCTACATGAATCAATATCTCTGCACCATTTGCAAGGGTCATTCCAACCGCATGTTTTGATGGAAGTAATGCACTGATCACACCATCAGCAGGTGCCACAATCTTGTTATCACTTGGATTGATTGCAAGACCATCTCCGGTTACTCCGCTTGAGAATACCTCGTCTGGAACATCCTTTAATGCTACTACCTCACCAGCTACTGGTGCACATACTACTGCATCTGTCTTCTCAACGGCTGGTGCCTGTTCGATCTGCTCTGCTTCTTCATGTTCCGGAACAAAGTCTTTCATATCCTCCGGACGGATACCCCAGAAGTAAGTAAGCAATGCACCTGCAACAAGCGCAACCGAAATACCGATCAGATAACCAACAAATGGAGAATATGTCTGCATGATCATAGCAAAAATGTTGTGGAACACATACTCATCCATCGTAACACCAAGTGCACCATTGATTGCTCCACCAAGTCCGCTAGCGATTGCAACAACTGCCATTAATCTCTTATACTCCATAACAATACCGTAAAGGATTGGCTCTGTAACACCAGCCATAATACCAGTGATAACAGTAGGTCCTGCTACGGAACGAATCTTAGAACCCTTCTTACCCTTAAGATAAGCACCGATTGCAATACCGATCTGTGCAAATACCGCACATACACAAACACCCTCGATCATATCTCCACCATACTGGTCTAAGTTCTGTAAGGTAATTGGAGTGAATCCCCAATGCAGACCAAAGATTGTAAGGAATGGATAAGCTGCTGCAAGAAGTAAACCTGCAATAATCTTGTTAAAGCTGAATAATTTTACAACAATATCAGCTACCACGTTACCAACTGTTGTACCAAACGGACCGAATACGATCGCTGTAAATGGTACCATAACCATCAGACAGATCATTGGAACTAAGAACAACTGTAATTCTTTCTTAATGATCTTCTTAAGACCCTTCTCTAAGAAGCTATATATGATAACTGCGATAAAGATTGGGAATACCGTTGATGCATAATCAATCGGTGTAACCGGAATTCCTAAGAAATTCACGCCGCCCTCTGCGGATAACAAGCCGGTAAAGTTCGGCTCTAACAAAGCTGCACCAATCGCACCACCAACATATGCATTTGCACCAAACTGCTTTGCAAGTGTTGTTCCTAAGAAGATTGGAAGGAAATAGAATACAGCATTTCCTGCTGCGGATAAAATCAAATAAGTTGGATCTTCATAACCTAATACATGTAACTCGATCAATACGGTAAGTAATGCCTTTACCATACCTGCACCGGCAAGTAATGGAATCAATGGAGAAAATGCACCGGAGATAACCTTCATCAGACGGTCGATCGCACTCTTCTTCTCGCCGCTGTCTTCGTTGCTCTCCTTCTTTGTTCCAATATTAGCTACAGATAAAATTGCGTTATAGTAGTTGTTGACATCCGGTCCGATTACAACCTGATACTGACCTCCACTTACGATTACCTTCATAACATATGGCAATTTCTCTAAGGCTGCCTTATCTGCCTTTGCGTCACTCTTTAACTCGAAACGCAGTCTTGTTGCACAATGCACAAGATTGTTAATGTTCTTCTCGCCGCCGACTAACTCTACGATCGTCTTTGCTTCATTTTCAAATTTCATACTTGTTCTCCTTTCATAAAAACGATAACTGCTCAGAGCCAACCTCCAAAATGCTACGCATTTGTGCAAAAATCCGCTTGGCTCTGAACAGATACAAAAAATGACCCGAAACAGACACAGCGTATGCACATATTCGCTGTATCGTCCGAGTCATGCCTAGTCGTACTAGTAACACCTTTATGCTTTTTTGCCTATACGGTTTAAATGTAATGTCAGATATAAGATCTCGCCTCTGCTGATATCCCAGTTATAGGTCTTCTTCAGGAAGTCTGCGATCTTCAGGGAACACTTATAGTCTTCCGGACAGCTTACGATCACAGCTTCTGCGATCGTCTCATCAATATCTAACACTTCGCCTTTCATCTGGCGCTGCACGAAATACCGGATGTGAGAGATAAATCTGCGGACATCAAAATCATCTTCGTCAAATTCTCTCTTATAGTATATCTTGCAGATATTCAAGATGTTCTGGATGATCTTTGTGCCAAGAATCGTATTCTGCATTCCCTCTGAGTTCAGGTTCGCATTGATGAAATGCAATGCAATAAATGCCGCCTCCTGCTCCGGAATCTCCGTATTCAGATCCCGTTGCAGATCTTTTACCACCGTCATCGCATATCGATACTCCTTGGGGTAGATCAGCTTGATATCCCACTCTAACGGTGAAGCAAAATACACGCCTTCTTTCACACGTTCTAACATCATTCCCAGGTGATCTGATAAAGTTAATAGAATACTGTCATTACAATGGTACCCTAACTGTTGCTCGCCCCGCTTGATAATATCGCTGGCCAATTCAAGATTATCTAACGAGATCCGTTCCAACAGACGGTCAAAGTCTTTGTGACCTTTCTCACCATCGAGAACAAAGAACTTCTCTACACGGCTCTGGTTGACAGAACCGCCGGGTTTCAAACCAAATGCAACTCCACTTCCCATCACGACTGCTTCCTGCTTGTTGTCGTCATAGACTAATGCCACATTATTGTTCAGTGCCTTAATCAGCTCCATTGCTTCTGTCCTCCTCTCCTTCGCCCGATTCCTTTGCACATCCTCTCACCACTGGTTCAAAGATATACAAAAAGGCATAACCAAAAAACGTATCTTTCTACGAATATGGTCATGCCTGCTTTATCAGTAACACTCTAGATATGATTATAGGGGAATTGCGACAAAATGTCAATCACTATTTTTACAACGGTCTTATATAATGCAATGCATCAAACGGAAATACGATCGCAACACTATACATATCCTGCTCATGTTTCACTCTCATAATTCCGTTATATGCTCTGACTGACTTTTTCACATTATCCAGACCATAGCCATGAATAAAATCCATCTCGTCTAAGTTCTGTACCACCTTATCATCCGGCTCCGGTACATAGGTATTCGCGATGTATATCGCAAATGCATTATTTTCCACCTGTTGTATCTTAAGCACAATCTTAGGATTAAGCTGCCCCTGGCATGCATTCAACGCATTATCCAACAGGTTTCCTAATATGATTGCCAAATGATAATCACTAACCGGAACTCGTTGTGCTTCCACCTTCAGGCTCGTAGTCAATTGAATTCCCTTAGATCTGGTCTGTAACATAAAATTGCTCACAAGTGCATCAATTGCCAGACATCCTGTATTCACTGTTGCATATCTTGATTCCAGATCTGCCATTGCTTCCTGTGTATATGCCGTGATAACATCATATTCTTTCCTTTTCACACATTCATTAATACAGTTAAAATGTTTCTTCGTATCGTGCACAAAACTCCGGATCTCCCGATAAGCTTCCCCCAATTGATCATAACGTTGTCTCTGTCGTATAAGCTGATCATCTAACATTTGATTCTTTTGTTCCAGTTCTTCTGCTTTTAACACATTCCCAAGCAACACATAATTCACCACATT
>HF987862.1:16315-28382 GCA_000431135.1 Clostridium sp. CAG:590 | reverse complement strand
TAACACTATATAAAATTGAGGATTGCTAACGATCATCTCAGAACAGGGTGGCATAAGAAACAAAGCACACGACAATAAGGGAATTATTGTCAACAGTAAAGAATACATCTTAGAATGTACTCCTTCCTTTCTCTTCCATACTGCTCGAAATAGCAAAATCGCTACTAATACAATTAATCCTTTCACATAGCTTATTGCAATAAATGACCATGCAGGCAGATGATCCATCTGATCCTCTACTCCGGTAATATGACTTACCAGATAATACGCACCATCTTCAAAAACATAATTAATTATCATAATACTTACTACTGCAAAAACTCTCTCTTGCAGTTTCAGCCTATAAAAATATGTCAATATAAAATATGTCGCTATTGCCAGCAGACTCCGTAAGTAAAGTGCCCTCTGTGAAGTATCACCCATCATAAATTGTGTCATTCCTTCATAAAAAAACTGTGTAACAATACACACCACTATGACCCATACGGATCTTACGTCCCGCCGATGCTTATCATACAATGTCTGATAATATATATACATTGCTACTGCATCCAACACCCCAGTTATATAATCTAATATTGTCAACATACATCCATTCTCCTAATTCATCACAACCATTGTTTTCTCAAGGAATAGATCCTGTACCATCTTCACTCTTCTTCTACTGACCGGAATTGTCGTCCCATCCACTAGCCGCAACTTCAACCTTTCTACTGCCACAACATACTTCAGATTCACCAGATATCCTCTACACGGAGAGATAAATGCATACTGTTGAAGGCCTTCTTCCCATTGTTGAATCGTTCCTTCTCCAACAATTGTTCGATCGGATAATACATATTCCAGAACCGGTTTCTTATCTTTCACCGTCTTCATGTATACAATATCACGAATCCTGATCAACTGTTTTTCTCCACCTGTCCCAACGATCACTTTCGTGACATGTGAATGTTCATACCGATGTATAATATCCTGAAACAATTTCTCTACAAACGTATACTGTACCGGTTTGACCAGGAACTGAAATGGTTGCACTGCAAAACTTTCCTGCATATATTTCGGATAGGATGTCACAAACACAATAAAGATATCATCTAACACATCCTCTCTCAACCGCCGTGCGACCTCCAAACCATCTATTTCCGGCATCTCCACATCCAGGAGTACAACATGATATGGATTCACCCGATTCATTGCCAACAATTCGTTGCCATTCGTAAAAGATTCTACTTCCAGTTCGACATCCTGATGCATCTGATATTGTTCCATACACTGTTGCAGAATTTCAATCACAGACTTTTCATCATCGCAGATTCCAACCCGTAGTTTCATAGCACCCTCCTATTCTTTGCAATTCCCGCCACCAATCCTATTAACTCGATTATAACACAGATACTGATTGCCGCATAATACAGATTCTTCTCACCAAACCCTGTGCAATCCAATTTCCACACATCTTTCTACACTTCCTCTCCATTTCTCTACATTGTGTAGTATAGCACATATTATGACCGTTCTCTGGTTTTCGGGGCAAGTGGTCGATATTCGGGGGCGAACGGTCAAAAAGTAACATATGAAACATACAACATGACCACTCGCCCCCGAATATCGACCACTTGCCCCAAAAACCGTTTACAACAAATCTTTTATGCTATAATCCTCGCATAGATTAGCAAATGCTATCTGACAATTTTATGAAAGGAGATTCTACATATGAAGAAAAGATTACAACAACTTATTTGTAAATACGGTGTACAACTTTGCGCTGTAGCAATGGCTATATCACCTCTCATTTCTCACGGATGCAAAGGAAGATACTATCAGCCAAAAGAGCCAGATGGTTTTGCAGAATTTGCACATAACTGCAAGAAGCATTAGACCTGTTACTATAAGACGGTCATTCTAAAGAAGGGAGGAAAACAGGATGGAAGATAGTCCACCAATTAAATAAGGCTTTCTGTATTCTTAACGAAATAAGATTGCAGAAAGCCCAAAACAAAATAATCATTTATATTATACAATAATAACAAACAAAAAACCAGTATAAATATTACTGACAATTTTCTAAAAGGAGGATTTTTTATGAAAATAAAGAAAAAAATCACAGGTCTATCATTAGCCATAGCAATTGTTGCAGCAACCGCTACAACATCTTTTGCCGCAAGCGGATCCGGTTCGTTTGGAACACTATCCAATGCTCATTCCAGCTCATCCACTTCATTTACCGCAACAGGCAAAAAAAATTTAGCTGCAAAATTAAGTGGTACTCCAGGAGGTGCAACACTATATGTGACATCTTCCTCCAATCCTCTTGCACACACTATAATTATAACTGGGCTAAATGACTCTCCTTCTTCTGCTAAATATTCATCTACTCCAAAAAAAGGAAGCACAGTCCGTGTAACGGCTAAATTAGGCGGTGCTACAAGCAAAACCCATGTAAGTGCAAGTGCATATGAATATTAATATGAAAATATATTTAAATAACAATCAGAAAAAACAATATTGTTTATATATAATCTCTTTGTTATTTCTTTTGGTATCGGGCTGTGTCCCGGTACCAGAAGAAGTCCGTAGCGAAACCGGATTATATGAAAACATAATGGTCGAAAAATCGGATACTACTAAGTTTGATTATGTATCCCTTGATCAACTACGAACGGAAACAACGGATTGGGCAGGAAAAACTTATAACCAAATCCAGTTACCTAAACAAATACAACTTCCAAATTCTAACATGCCTATATTGGACATGGGGCACTTTGTTAATAATTATTCACAATGTGATGCATTACAGGGACAATTTTTACCAGATTATTCATCCATTGCAGATAATTGCAAAGAGTCGGAAAAACGAATAAACGAAAAACCTTTTGAAGGATGGGATAACTACAATTACATAGATTATTCAATATGGGATACACAGCCTTGCAATAAAGAAAAAGATATGTATACTCGATCGCTTGTATTAGATAATAAAGGATATTTTTTCTATTGCAATGGATGGGAAAATTATTCACAGTACGGAGATTCCCTTAAAAGAGAAATCGCAATCCACATAGGCGAAGACGAAATCCCCATGCAACCCTATTCCTTAAGTGGTCAAGAAGAATCCATTGCTGATGCTATTTCATACACAGAACATACTGTAAACCAATGGATGAAAACAACTTACGGACAAAAAGTATATGACTATCATGTAAGCTGGTTTTATGTTCTGTCTGACGGTAATAACTGCTATTATTCCATGGTGTTAAATCGAACATATAAAGGATTACCCTTTGATGATGCCCCTTGCTATGAAATTGAAACGGAAGATTTATATAATGAACAAAATTATCTATATGGAAGTTACCCAATGGTGGTAGAAATGTACAAACCAAATACAATTGGATTTATCCGTGAAGAATATTCTATTATACCAACGGAACAAAAACCAACTGAATCTTATTTGTCCTTATCTTCCGCCATTAAGCTTGCATCCTCAAAATTAGCAAATAAAAATATCTTCTCCTTTGATAATGTATCATTATGTTACACCTTACGTCAGGAGAACCTTACTGATATCGAAACAGGAAAACACAAGTATCCATATATGGTAACACTAAATGATTGGGCTGATACAACCGTTACCGCACGACCAACCTGGGTGTTCTACATTGAAAGAGATCGCTATCCCAAACTCAATCCCTCATCCCGGACTAACGGTCGCAATCTGGTTGTGTTAATAGATGCCATTGATGGAACATTCCAATACTATACCGGCGATTGGGGAGGCTGACAATGAACAAAACAAATATAAATAAGAAATGGTGGAATGGATGTGGACGATATATAAGTGGTTGGGGATTTATCTGTATGATCCTTTTAATGTTGATACTGCTTACCATGAAAAATTCCTTTATGGAAACTGAACCGGAAAGAACACTTTTATATGAAATTTTTGAGGTTGGAAAAGAACACTGGATTAATACTGGATTAATTGCAACCTCCGTCTTTCAACTCACGGATATCAGCAACCTAAGCGAATGGTTAATAATCTTCTTTCCCTTTATCGCTTCATATACATTTGTTACAATTTTTTGTGATGATTTTCAATCCGGTTTTGTACGATGTACTGCTATTCGAATGGGAAGTCAAAAATATATACATAAAATATTTCGCTACGGGATTTTAAGTATTCTGATGACCGGACTTACCGCATTGATTCTATTTACTATCTTCTGTGCAGTAACTTGCGTTCCTCTACATAATCTGCCACATGAAGAAGCCGCTATGTTATATAAAGTAATCTGGCAAAAAAACTATACAAATACCGTAGATCCTGTCATCTGGCATTACCTGTATCCGATTATTCACAACGATATGGTAATCCTTTTTGTTATGCTATTAGAAGGATTAGTATCATTCTTACTTGCAGCTGGCACCAAAAACAAATACTTTTCATTATGTGTACCATGTATGGTCTTGTACATCCTTGTCAAAACATCAAATTCGTTAACTGAACAAGGCTTTGGATGGGCAGAATATCTATCTCCAACGATATGGCTTACACATGTGCCATCCATGATCACACTCATCAGCTTGTCAGTATTTATAATCGCAATAGCAGAAGATATATTTGTACAACTATTAGAACGGGGGGTAGACTGTCTTGCGTATTAAGAAAACTCGAAAACATAAAATATGGAATATTATACGTCTTAACTGGGTTGAGTTTGTAAGAAGTCCTAAGATATATTTGATTATATTCTCATACATATGTATCACAGAGCGTATCCTGCTCCCAATGCTTCACTTATCTAATACAATTGGTGAATCCTTGAATATTGTGGAACCATTTATTGCCTTTTGCAATTCAAAATGGGAGGCTCTTCTAATTCCGCTAACATTTTTAGTGATATTTTGCGATTATCCAAAATCAAATTCTCATTATACTTTTACGATTATAAGATGTGGGCGCACTAATTGGATTTGGGGAAATTGCCTGTTTGCTATTTTGATATCTGCCGCATATATAAGTAGCATTTTCGTCATGTCGCTTATAATATGTCAGAAACAAAGTTTCATATTTAATGGTTGGAGTCTCTATACAAGAAAAATGAAATATTACTACAACACACAACTTATGTCTGTCGGTGAAGACAAGGTGCTGGATGCTGGATTATATACACATTATCGACCATATGAAGCATTTGGATATACTATATTACTAAATGTATTATTAGGACTTACCATATCCAGCATCTTTTTATTAAGTAATGTATTACAAAAACACAATCTCGGTATGGTATTGAATATTGCCTTACTTGTTGGCGGTTGGATTACAAATCAATCTTTAAGCAACATAATGTGGATCTTTCCATATGCAAACAGCAAATTGGGTTGGCATTACAAATATATTTTACAAGAAACACTTCTTACAGATGGTTACTCAATTGCATATTTTGCACTGCTGATACTTTTCTTATATGGATTTTTATTCTGGAAGGTTCGCAAAGTACCAATCTATGTATCTGATAATCTATAGGAGGAAAATAATATGGAAGAAGTATATGCCGTAGAATTACATGAAGTAGGACTGACAATAGAAAAACAAGAGTTACTAAAAAATATATCCGTGAACTTTAACTATGGTAAAATTTATGGAATTATCGGAAGAAACGGTTCCGGCAAAACATTATTATTTAAATGTATTTCCGGATTTATTATTCCAACACATGGAAAAATTGACGTAATTGGAGAACAAATTGGAAAAGATACTGATTTTTCCGGACATATGGGTGTTATTATCGAGACACCTGGTTTCATTCCTCATTATTCAGCCTATCAAAATCTAAAAATTCTCGCCAACATATCCGGCGGAGCTACAAAGGAACGAATCGTAGAATGTATTCATCTGGTAGGTCTAGACGAAAAAGACCATAAACCAGTAAAAAAATATTCTCTCGGAATGCGACAAAGATTAGGGTTAGCTCAAGCAATTTTAGAAGATCCGCAGGTATTGGTATTAGATGAACCTATGAATGGACTTGATAAGCAAGGTGTAGAAGATATTCGTAATCTTCTACTCGAACTTAAGCGACAGGATAAAACTATCTTAATTGCATCACATAATGCCGAGGATATTCAAGTTCTCTGTGATGAGGTTTACGAAATGGAAGCCGGCATTCTTACAAAAGTAAAGTGACAGGGAGGCCTTTTATGAAAAAGTATTACATTGAAATCGGAATATGTTTTTTACTCATCTTCTTACTGATAGGTTGCAACAAAAAGGAACAATATGACGATCACACAATTGTACTTGGCGTCCTCTCAGGTGGTGGTCAATCTATAGAGGAAGCTGTTGCCACCTATAACCATTCCCAAAACAACTATCAAGTTGTAATAAAAAATTATGGAGATAAAGATGATGCCCTTGACAAAATGATTATGGATATCATGACTAATTCTACACCCGACATTATTTTTTTGAACACATTACCATTAGAGCAATATGTAGAGAAAGGTCTACTGGAGGAACTTACACCATACTTTGAAAAAGATCCCGAATGTTCTGTAAATGATCTTATACCAAATGTATACGAAACCATGAAGGTAAACAATGATTTATATTTCACTTCACCGGGTTTTGCGGTATTTACAATCGGTGCTGGAAAAAACCTAACAAAAAATGCAACCGGATATACCATACCAGAATTCAAAGAACTATTAGATTCACAACAAAATAAAGATATTCAACCATTTTATAGCCAATACAAGGGACACTTGCTCACAACCCTATGCTGCTATAACCTCGGTGACTATGTAGATTGGAATACCGGAAGCTGTTCCTTTGATGGGGAACAATTCCGAACCATTTTACAAATTTGCAATGAATGGGGAGAAACAAATTTAACCGACTATGAAACAGAAGAGCCAGAACTGGTATCCTCCGGAAAAGAATTATTTGTATTGACAGAGGTAGACTTGCAAAATATGGAATATAATCGTGAAATGTTTCGGGATGAAATCAACTACATCGGATATCCTTGCGACGACCGCGACGGTACTTATATGAAGTTCAACACTATGCTTGGTATGAATGCAAAGTCAAAGAAAAAAGAAGGTGCTTGGTCATTCATGCGGATGTTTATGACTAAAGATTTTCAACAAAACAATATATTCTGTGATTGGCCAAGCCGAACAGACTGTTACGAAGAAAAAATTGCAGAATCTATAGCTGATACACCAGAATATAAACAGGACGTCGACGAATTAAAAAAAATCATATCACGCACACATAAACGCGATCGATCCGAAGACACTTTAATGAATGACATCATCTGGGATGAAGCCGAAAAATATTTTCAAGGTAAGAAAAACCTAGACGAAACCGTACAAATTATTCAGAAACGTTGTGAAACCTATATAAATGAACATCGATAATACTCCATTACATCACAATGCCCGGAATAAACCACACGATTTATTCCGGGCATTACCAATATCAACCGAATCAATATGATTCCACTTTTCGTTTTTTAATCTATTGATTATCCCTCAATATCTTCTCAATCATATCCGGATCAAACACTCCATTTCGGATCATTGCAATCTCATACGCATACGGCGGATAAGACTTCTTTGCATTCTCCGGATCTTTCACATATGGTGTCTCTAAGATCTTTGGAATTGCGGCAAAATTCTCATCCTTTACCACCTGCATCAAAGCATCAAAGCCAATGTGACCAAAGCCAAAATTCTCATGTCGATCCTTGCCTGCTCCCGGTTCATTCTTACTATCATTGATATGGAATACGGCAATCTGATCTTTGCCGATAATCCGGTCAAACTGCTCCATCACACCAGCGTAATCATGAATGATATCATATCCGGCATCACTCGTATGACAGGTATCAAAGCAGACACGCAGCTTATCATTATAGACAACACCATCATAGATCATCGCCAGCTCTTCAAAACTTCTTCCAATCTCGCTGCCTTTTCCAGCCATTGTCTCTAAGGCGATATGCACATTCGTATCCTTGGTCAGTACCGAATTGATTCCCTTGATAATCTGGGCAACTCCGGCCTCTACACCTTCCCCGACATGGGAACCCGGATGAAGCACCAATGTCTTTGACCCCATTGCCTCGGTCCGTTGCAGCTCCACCTCTAAGAATTCAACTGCAATCTGATAGGTCTCCGGTTTCACGCAGTTTGCCAGATTAATGATATACGGTGCATGTACGACAAATTCATCGATTCCATGCTCTTTCATAAGTGCCTGTGCCTCGTTAATACACAACTCGCTGACATCCTTTCGCCTTGTATTCTGCGGTGCACCTGTATATAACATAAATGTATTTGCACCATAAGAAAGTGCCTCTTTCACAGAACCCAGCATCATTTCTTTTCCTGACATTCCTACATGACTACCTATCTTCATAACTCTCTATTTCCTTTCCGTCTACTTCTGACTTGCCACCATCAGATAAATGAGTGGTGAATTCCAGTAAATTGTAACCTCATTTGTTGAGTAGCTCTGTGCATTATCCACATAGCATTTTGCCGGAGCCGTATTTAAAAATACTGCCTTGGCATATGGATCTTCCATCCCATTATCCGGTCCACCAACTAACATACCCGGCATACATTTTTCCAGTACCTCGGACGGTCTGTGGTGTGGATGCTCCGGTGATAATGTACCACATCCGGTAACAAAACAATATCCTGTCGCATTGACACCCATCAGATAGTTTAAATGCTGTTTTGCATATGTTACATATTCTTCCTTGGGACTAATGTCATTTACCATCAAAAGCAACATACCGGTATTGGCAATTCCCATATTAGAACCCCACTCGTAACTTCTCTCCCGGTTTACCATGTAACCATTCTCTTTACTTATTGCCACCGCTTCATCAGCTGCTGCAACCATGGCATTTCTTACATCTTTTGTGAGATTTGTGCTATCAGTCAACAGCTTGTCATTTGTAAGAACCGCATATGATCCATAAGCTCCAACACTCGCCCAGCCAAGCCCGGTAAGGTTGGCAGAATCACTTACATACTCTGACAATGCTTTTTTGTATGTGTCATCCCCTGTTGTCTTATATAATTCTGCTGCTGCCCAGAAAGCTTCATCTGTGCTTCTTCCATCCGGATATTCTCCGGTTACAATATCTTCCGGATTCTTGAACCCATCCGCATCTTTATTCTTTTCTAAATAACTCCATGCTTTCTTTGCCGCATCAAGACATATCTTTGCGTATGCCTTATCGCTGCTGTCACCATATTCTGTATAGATACGACTTGCCAATGCCATTACCGCTGCAAAATCTCCGGTTGCTGTATTCGAGATCGGCGACAGGATCAACTCGTCTGTCTCATCCTGTGGCATTACTGTCTCTGGGAACACCTTACAGGTTACTTTGTGATACACACCACCGCTGCTATCCTGCATTTTCAGCATCCAGTCCAGTTCATATTTTACCTCATCGATCAGATCATTTACTCCATTATTACTTTCCGGAATATCAAAATTATCGGCATCCTTTGCATGAATCTTACCACCCTGCTTCTCAAATGCAAGCAGCAGATCCGCTACCGTTTTGGCACCGGATACCACATATCGGCCATAATCTCCCGCATCATGCCAGCCACCACTCACATCTACCTTCTTGCTTGTTCCGTAAACAGTTGCCTGTGTATTATGGCACACCGGATGTGCGAACTCACCTGCTTTATCACTTGTAAGCTCCATACCACATCTTTGCAGATATAACATCTTCACAATACTCTTAAATGCGTCATCATAAATGCCGTCTCCAATGGTAAACGCATAAGACTCTTCTCCTTTGCCGGTAACAATCTTATAAGTTCCCTTGTCCTTCACATCTGAGAAATCTCCATTATTATTCCACTCATTCGCAGATACATTCAAAGCTCTCTCACTAATCTTGCCATCGTACACGCTCTTGTTCGTGTCAACATTGATCACCTGAAATGTCGTGTCATCCTCATCCAGATCCGAGAAGATAACCGTCTTCTTATCGGCAGTTGCATATCCGATCTGATTGACTTTCACCTTCGGTGCTTCCACTGCCTCTGTATCGGCCGCCATCTGGCTGTCATCCTTAACCGTCAACGACAAGTTGTCTAAGTAAATGGAATGTTCACCCAAAGAACTTCCATCCATGCCGGCATCCTTCATCGACTGTAACAATCCTAAGTTAAAGCAAAGTCTCGGTGCTGGATCATTTGCCTCTTCCATTGTAAATTCAGACTCTACATGCTGTACATCCGGTCCTACGCTTACTGTCTCTGTTGCATATGCATGATAATCGCCACCATTTACCTGTACACGCCAGGCAATATCACGCTCTACCGTACTATGTACATCAAAAGAAAATGTATACACACCACCCTCGCGCAGCTCAAATCCATCATAATATACCTGTACGCCATGTTCCACACTTCCTGTCTTGGCAATATCGATCTGAAGCTCTCCATCATCATTGACATCCATTGTCATCTGACCGCCATTTGTGTAACTGGAAAAGTTACCCACTCCATTTGAGAAATCACCGTTGCGGATCATGTTTCCATCTGTGCTTGCTACTTCCTGTGTACTCTCTTCCGTGGTCGTATCCTCCTTTGCCTCCTCTGTTGTCTCTACCTCTGTGGTAGCCGTCGTACTCTCTTCCTTCTTACTACTGCACCCGGCAATGCTGCAGGTCATTGCTGCTACCAGCAACAACGCAACACCCCTTTTCCATCTTGTCATAGTTTCTTCCTCCTCTTATTTATTCAGGCTGTTACAAAGTTCTCTTGCACAGCCTGTTACATACCTTCTTATCCACCCATACTGTATCATCTTTCTTTGAAAATTCTTACTGCTCCTTCATAATTGCCACAGTTGCGGAAGTCCCCAAGCGGTCTGCCCCTGCTTTGATCATTGCTTTGGCTGTTGCAAGATCCCGGATTCCACCAGATGCTTTCACCCGGACTCTCTGATAGGTCTTGCCCGTCTCCTTCTCCAAGGCATCCGTCTTCTCATCTACCGTCTTACGCATCAATGCTACATCTTCAACCGTTGCACCACCTGTACTGAATCCGGTGGAAGTCTTCACAAAATCTGCCCCTGCAACAACTGCTGCTTCGCAAGCACGAATCTTCTCTGCCTCTGTCAACAGACAGGTCTCAATAATGACTTTCAGGATAACCTCTTTCCCCATCGTATTATGCCGGCAGACTTCCTTTACCTGCTCGATATCCTCCTGTACATACCGCCAGTCCTCATCCTTGACTGCTCCAACATTGATCACCATATCAATCTCCGTTGCACCACTCTCAATGGCTGCCAATGTCTCAAATTTCTTGCCTCTTGTACTCATCGCACCGAGCGGAAATCCTACTACCGTACAGACTGCAATGTCTGTACCCTCCAGATAGTCTGCCACCTGTTTGGTGCGGCAACTGTTCACACATACCGATGCAAAATTATATTCTTTCGCTTCCTTACAGATTGCCTCCACCTGCTGTTCTGTTGCATCTGCCTTCAAGATCGTATGATCAAAATATTTACTGAATTCCATATCTATCCTCCTATAATCCCAGTGCCGCCTTGGCAAGCTGGTCCGCCATTTCATTATACTTGACTCCGGTATGCGCCGCAACCTTTGAAAAGGAAATATCTATCTTTTCACGCTGCTTTGCCACAAATTCTTTATAACGCTGTGTACCTGCCTTATTCGCTTTCCAGATACCGTTTGCCCATTTCTCAATTCCTTCATAATCGTAATAGATCGTGATGGACGAATAACCATGCTCCACCGCCCACCGGATTGCATGCTCGCTTCCTAAGATCTCACCGGCCACGTTACGCATGGTGACATAATCTTCCTCATTCCCGCTGCCATTCAAAGTCACCGTATCTTCTGCAAGCACCAAAACGCACCCATACGCATACTGCCGCATGCTATGCTCATAACTTCCATCCACATAGGCGACTAAATGCGTATCGGTGCTGATTTCCGAACTATTATTCTTTGTAACAGAGGATGCTGCTCCCCCTCCATAC
>HF987862.1:14831-16288 GCA_000431135.1 Clostridium sp. CAG:590 | reverse complement strand
ACAAATTCTTCCGCTTCCTGCACGGTTGCAAACCCTTTATAGACTGCACCTGAGAATCCATCTACCTGTGCCTTACAATCATTCCATGTCAGATAGATTCCCGGTGTCTTTCCTTTTGCTACTGCATAATATTTCTTTGCCATATTGATTCTCCGATTCTACTCCTGTTATACACCTAAATGTAGAATACTTTGTTTTCCATATGGCGTCAAGTACACTTTTCTTAAATTCTATTCCGTGATTTTCGCCGATTCCATTCAGTGATTTTCGCCAATTTTATTCAGTAATTTTCATTTTATGTGTTCCATGTTTTTCTCTATTCTATTTTTTGCCTGTTTCAAATCATTTATTCAGGTAAATATCATTCACTTCTTTATCAAAAAGAAAAACTCTCCGCAAAAAAGACAAAAAAAAATCGCTCCGGACCTGGTCCGAAGCCATATTAAAGGGGAAGATATATATGAAAATGGTTACTTAAGTAACCTCCTGTCACCTTATGTTTCATACGATAGTGGGACAGCGGCTAGTCGGCACTACAAAAAGGGGGGGAGGGGGAGTAGCGACGCCTTTCCGTGTCCCACGCTATAAGGGGAGGGGAAATCGTTTCCATATGCATAAGATACTTGATTTTTGTTGTAATTTCTATCAATTTTATGTATAATTATATAACAATCCTGCATTTATTGCGGTTTTTTCGATTTTTTTACACATATTTGGCTACAAATCTCGATCTCCGTCGATGATTTTAGCACATGATTTACGGGAGGGAACTATCATGCCGGAATATGATATGATTATTAACGATGATTTATTAGAAACGATTCATTACAACTCACCAACCACTCCGATCAAAGCTTCATACACCTATTTATCAGACTTTCCCGGCGGCGCAACGCCATGTCACTGGCACCGAGAATTAGAGTGTATCGTTATGATCAGGGGCAGTCTGAACTACTATGTGAACAATCACACATTTACTTTACACGAAGGCGATGGTATCATCGTCAACTCGAACCGGATGCATCTCTGCAGCCCTGTCGATACCGATAATCAGGAACGAATCCGCTCCTACCAGCCGACCGATCCGGACAACAGCAAATATATTGTATTGCTATTGCATCCTGATACGCTTCGCTTTAACCGGAAAATGGAAGAAAAATATATCAATCCGTTTCTATACGACAGTAACAGTGATGTTCTTTTTCTTAACCACAGTGAAACCTGGCACGACCAGGCAATCGAAACGATCAAAGAGATATTCTTTGCCGTCACGGAACAGAAAACTTGTTTTGAATTGATCGCGCAAAGCAAATTCTTCTATCTGTGGAGCCTGTTATACAGTAATACCGTTGCCGCAAATGGCTGCGAACGGATTGAAACCGATCCAATGAACCCATTAAAAACCATGATCTCTTATATTCAGGATAATTATCAGGACAAAGTACCCCTGAACGATA
>HF987862.1:0-14800 GCA_000431135.1 Clostridium sp. CAG:590 | reverse complement strand
AGGAATGATGTGTCAGTCCAAATGCTGCCGCCTGTTTAAGGAAATGGTCAAACAGTCCCCAATTGAGTACCTGCAGAATTACCGGATTCAAAAAGGAATCGATCTTCTTGAACACAGTGCTTTAAGCATTACCGAGATTGCCTTAGAGTGTGGCTTCCACGGTGCAAGCTACTTCACAGAAACCTTCCGCAAGATCAATGGGATCACTCCAAAAGACTATCGCAAACAGATTTTCCTTAATGTTTAGCCCGAACGGTTTCCCACTCATCAAACCGTGTCTGATATTGTTCATTTAACCAGGCAACCATCTGCTCTTTTCCCTCCATTGTGAATGGAAAGCGGTTGGTTGTCTTTTTTTCTTCCGGTGTCGCCTCAAAACAGTACGGCTCCGGCCAGATGATCGCAACAAAATCCGCGTCTCCCTTTTTATCTGCCGGAGCAAGTGCTACATCATCCATCGGATCTCTGGCGATCCGAAAGCGCATACCGCGATGACTTCCAAAATACGGCTGGGCATGTTCATACCAGGTTAGTCCGTAAGAATCTTTATTTTCAATTAAAACAAATTGTTCTGCCATCTTCTACTTCCTTTCTTTACTCTTCCGGCAGATCCGGTATCAGTTCCACATACACCTGATCAAACTTCTGCCTCAATTCCGCTCTTATCTCATTTCGCAATTGGTGCAGGATTCTTGTGTTCATCATATCGTTGTGACTCGTAATATAGATCTCCACCCAGGTTTTTCTTCCCGTTTGTATTACATCCAAAAACTCAATATCATAATACACTTTATCCATATATTTTTCCGCAACCTGCCGGATCTGTGTCATAATCTCCGCACTTGGCGCAAACAGTACCAGATTTTTCAGGTTCAACAAGATCATCTTAACCGGTTCGATCAGCAAAAGACATGCCATAATGATCGCAACCAGCGGATCAATATAAGATGCCAGATGGTACCACTGCGTTTTCTGCAATCCCATCTGGATAAAGAACGCAGCGGATACTCCTAAGCTCGATATAATATCCAGTTTCCAGATGTAGATTTCTGCTTTGATCGTAAGCGATTCATATCGTTTGCTAAAATGATGGAGCAGAATATAAATAAACACACAGCCTGCCCACACAACCAGTTCGAAAACAGCGATTATCCCTGCATCCACTTCACGTCCGCCATGAAACAGAATCAACACATTGTCCCAGATAAGCTGTATTGTAACGACAAGCAATACGCTGTACTTAATGACGATAAATAACGACTCCACCTGGGAAAATCCATACGGTCTTTTTTCCGTCACCGGTTTATATAATAACGGAACCAACAGTAAAAACGGACCGATCATAATCAGATCGGTCACATCAAAAATGCAGTCCATCAGCAAAGAATGAGAATGCGTAACATATGCCATAATCCCCTCTGCCAACATGAACAATATACTTCCCAAAAAGGAAATGTTCATGATGCGCTTCTCATTTTTCATTTTATTTTCGTTCTTCAATTCTTCTCCCTCTCATTGAATATTGATATGATATACTTCCATCTCCCGCCGGACCTTTTCCCGCAGTTCCGGATTTGTTTTTAACATCTCCCGGATATCCTTTAATCCATCCAGCCGCAATTGTTCATTATATGCAAGCTGTTCCCTCAATTTCTGCCGTCTCACATTCAATGAATGTTTAACTTCTACCATTTCCCTTGGATCGATCAGTGCAAGGGATTGTTTCGTCCAGATATCCGGATCTTTGATTCCATGTGCATATAGCAGCTTGGAAAGTGCATCCGTGTGTTCCCTCAGATCACCTGTTGTCTGCTGGTATTTTCGCACCTCATCTACCATGATCAAATATTGATCGTGCAGATATTCCAATTCTCGGAGACTGTTGACATGGTACTTCGCATATAGATATTCCAGCGTTGATGTGTTGTTGACATATTTGATCTTCACCTTATTCATCAGGCTGATTGCACGGTTCTCACGTTTCTCTGCCATCTTGAATTCATAGGAAAGTCTGCGATAGATTATAACCGAAAATGCCGCCATTCCCGCAATAATAAGCAGAATAAGCAACACCGGTATCACAAGATTATTCTTTGTCATAATACCGATCACCACTAACGTAAGTACCACTAACACCGAAATTGTTCCGAATATGATAATAAAATTCTTAAGACTATGCTGCCGTTGTTCAATGGACTCCTGAATATATTCCTGCGCATTCTTCTCGCCCTCTAAGTTCGTCATATCGCGCCGAATCACCATATCCATATCTTCTAACTCTTTTAACTGTCCAAATATCGTTGTCAGATCCTTTTCCATTCCCTGTATCATCCTGAAATTCTCATCACTGATACGGTCATCCATATGAACAAATTGCGAGGTTTCCCTTTCAAGAAAAGCAATCTTTTTCGCAATATCCGTCACCTGTTTTCTGACATTCTGTGGCAATTCCTCAATCATCTGAATATCCTCAAAATAAGAAGTCACCATGTCATACTCTGCCCGCAGATCCTCCATCTGATAAGACGCCTCTACAATCTGGTCGCATTTGTAGGCAACATCATCCTGCGTTCCCTTGCGCTCCATTTCCTGCTGCTGTTTCTTCAGATAGCTGTCGATACTCTCATATTCAAATACTTCCTCCGTCACCTCTGTTTTCGTAAACAGATCTTTGACGGTACTCAATAAACCCATATGTACACTCCTGTTATACCGTCTGTTGACGGAATTCTTCCTTTAAATGTTCTAACACCGTATCCATCCGCTGACTGAAATCCGTCAGGTTATTCTTCTGAAAATGATACATTGCCCGTTCCATACGATGATATATCGGCGAACCGGTCACATCCTCCTGTGCATCCTCGATCGCATCATATATCTGCGGAACCAGATCCTCTACCTGATAATATTTTGCCATCACTTCCACGTCAGAACGTTCTTTTACCGTTGCCATTAAGAGTAGATACTGATACATCGTCTGTCTGCTGCCGGTAATCTCATACGACTTCCGGTACGATTCCATTGCATCTTCTAACTCAAAATTGCTTGCATAGGCAATTCCGCGATTGTGATATATAGCTGCTAATAATTTGTCATTTCCGATATCCGGATACTGATCTAATATCTCATCATAAATTGCAGCTGCTTTCAAATACTTATGATACCGCAGAAAACCATCCGCCTGAAGTTTTCGGTACTGCGGTGCTATCAGCCCCTTCATACGTTCAATCTGCAGGATAAATTCCTTAATTTCCGGAATTGTATAATATTCCTTATAGGTCAATATCGCAGTGAGCAGATCTGTCAGATCCGTTGTTTCTTTTTCTTTTAACGCACGCAGACTATCCGCAAGATCCGGTAAATGCAATTCCTGCTCTATCCAATGAAACATCGCCACTCCGATATATTCCTCGGAAACCAGTGCAATATTGTTATAAATGTAATAGCATAACTCCTCATATGAAAACACTTCTATCTTCGTATTTGGAAATATATATGAAGTTGTTGCGGGTACTGTTTCACACAATATAACTCGTCCCATATGCTCTCCTCTATCCTTCTATATGTCCAATTGAAAAATCCTTCCGGTATATCTTATTCGTGGTTGGATATATTCTTCCAAACCCAACATCCCGAATTACAATCGCTCCAACCCGTTCATCTGTCAGCTCTACTTCCAATGATATCTTCGTTGTCTTTGGCGGTCGTTTTGGCAAACCGTGAATCTCTATGATCTCCCGCTGCATTTCTTTGGAAACCTTATCCCGATATAACATCTCGATCCGGTTCGTATCATCCAAAAACAGTGTAACCTGTCCCTTCATGTTGTACCATTCTCTTCCACCGATCGCAATCGGATAAAATTGATTCCGTCCTTCTGTCTCTCCAATACAGACGCCAATATCAAACGGAATACTGCCCTCCGTACACAATACGCAGTCCCTCTCTGCCTCATATGCTCCATACTTCGCATGATAACAGGCACCCTTCGTATACAGATTCTGTCCCATAAATACGCGTCTGCCATCACAAAGCACCTTCTGTGACTCTGCAATCCATTTATCCGTAAATCCAACTCCCGTCAGATATACGGTAGAAATATAGGTCTCTCTCATCTTCTTCTTTGCAATCTCTGCAAACTTCCGGTCAAGTGATTCTACATCCTCAAACAACATGCCATAAGATAATTCCTCTTTGAGATTCTCTTTTCCCAGATAAAAAATGCGGGTATTTCCCTGATGTTTCTTATCGATGCGATAATATTCCATTCCTTCCGCACCGTATTCAAACATTGCAACACTATTCGTCCTCAACCGTTCATCCTGATTCATTACATACTGAAAAAATGCATTCTCATGGCTCATGATATAAAATGCATCCTCTGCCAATCCAAATTCTTTTCGAAGTTTTCCCAACACCTGATACACCTTTGGAGTATATTCCTCTAATGTAACCGTCAATCTCTTCAATACATAGTCATCTGATCGCGACAAGAATTCTTCTATGTGCGTCTTTAATAAAATGAGCAGCAATGCATCATATGTATATACGCCACCCTCAACCGTCACATGCTTATCAGAACCGACATTTGCAACAATGTCCTCTACAATCTGTCCGTCCTGCTGGAATCGCACGGTACTAACCTGATTGCCTACATACCATTTCTTCTCGTCCTTTGAATAAAACATGACATTCGGAAGCTGATATGTCTCCGTATTGTTCAATTGATATATAGAAGTCGGCTCATCCTGATCCTCTTCAAAATAACTCATCTGCACATTCTTACGACACAGATCTAATCCTAAAAATATATCCATCATGCTTTATCCTTTCGTACATTTGACCCTTGCATCATATTATAATTGTATTTGCACTACAAGTCAAAAGAAAAGTTCCCCGCCAGCACTGTTGCACTGGTAGGGAACCCATCTCAAGCACTATCCATATATGGCTTTTTTACTTCTTTATCTTAATCTTCTTTGTCGAACTATATTTACCATATACATTCTTTCCGGTAGAATCTTTCTTAAATGCTCTTACGCGTACATAATACACCTTGTTTTTCTTAAGCTTTCCTATCGTGACTTTTCTCTTGCCAGTCTGGACAATCTTCTTGCCTTTCTTAAATTTCGAATTGGTTGCATAAACGATTTCATAGCCCTGTGTTCCGGACACTTTCGCATATTTTACAACCATCTTCTTTTTCTTTGTGTTTGAAAGCTTTAATTTCTGTACCTTCTTTAACGTTATCTTTGACCATTTTGCATACACCGTATAATTGGTCTTGGAGCCTTTCTGAATAGACGTAATCTTCTTTTTACATTTGCTGTCTGTATACCAACCCTTAAATTCATATCCTTTTCGGCTCGGACTGCTCAATACCACGCTTTGATCCGATGTGTATGTACTTGGATTATTTTTATGATTGATACCCTTATTCAACACATATGTAATCGTATACTGTGTTTCCGGTGTCGGCTGATCCTTTTCCGGCTCTTCTGGTTTCTCTGGTTTTTCTTCCTTAATAAGCTTTTCAACCACCTTCTTGTCCGTTGCTCCACATACCGAACAGATTCTTGTCTCTTCGCCTTCTTTTTCATATGTCGGTTTCACAGTTTCCTTCCATTCACCCCAGGTATGTTTCTCAACATATTTAACTGTAATCTCCTGTGGTTCTGTCACATTCCGGATCGTGTACTTTCCATCTGCAAATTCTATTACTGTGCCATTTGCATATACCAGAATACATTGATCTTTCGATGTCTTGACCGTAAACGAATAATCCTCTCCATATTCAATCTGTGTTTCGCCTTCCTTCTCCGGCAGGATCGTATAATCATCCTCTCCGGAAGGAAGCGTGATCTCATACCGGTTCGGAACCATGTCTTCTTCCTTTACATCCAGAATATAATCCTTTTGAATGTCCTCAAGTGTGTATCTGTCATTAACCGCTTCCAGTGTAGCTGTAGGTTCATCCGACAGTTTGTAATATTTTCCATTGTATCCCATCGCCGCTTCATACACATAGATAACAGCATTCTCCGCATCACTGTATTTCTCACTGACAGATAATGTATAATCTGATCCTTCAGTTAAGTTATCACCTGTCTCATTCAGATAATCCTTGGCACGCTCTGTAAGTGTAACTCTGTAATTGTTGATGATCTCATCATGTCCTGCATTTTCTCTGCGCATCGAAAGCGTAAGATTCTGATCTACCGCATCCGCCGCCTCTAATCTGACAACGACCGTTGCACTCTCTGCCTTCCAATCATTCTCGTAAAATCTTACAGCGGACACCTTGTATTCAGCCTCTTCTAATTTCTCGAACTGATAAGAACCATCTTCTGCTGATTTTGTTTTCTTTGTATCCCCATTTCCTTTTAAAGAAACCGTTACACCCTCTACCGGATTGCCCTCCGGATCACAAACAGTTCCTGAGATTGTATAGGTTTCCACATTCTTTTCAAATATCGCTGTGTAGGTCTCACTCTCAAGCACTCCATTTATCGCAGCTGGATAAAGTCCGTTTATGGAATAAGTCGGAACATTTTCCTTACTGTCAACCCATTTCACGAAATGCCAGCCAAGATCTGCTACCGGAAGAACGCCCTTTGGTGTTCCACTTACTGCTTTGATCGTCTCTGTCACCTCAGCAGAACCAGTCTTTTCGCCTACCCATTTTACGGTTCCATTTCCACTAGCTTTGTAGGTAAATGTAGCCTCTGTTTCCTTTGTCGTAATCTCTACTGTATGATTTGCCTTGATGCCTGAGATCGTGTAATTGTCATCCTCATCCGGCATCAGCTTTTCGCCATCTAAAGTCACACCTTCTAATATATATCCTGTATCCGGTGTCACTGTAAAGGTAACATCTTCTCCCGTCTCGGTGATAAGCTCTGTCACCTTCTTATTATCGACACTGATTGTTGCATGACTTCCTTCTGCTAATTTGAATTCTAACGTATACAAATCATATGCCTTTGCATATACATCCGCATCTGAAGTTAATACCTTCGCAAAATCATATAATGTCGTAAATTCCGGATCTGCATACCAATCAAATGTATGAATGGCATTACTCTTTCCGGTTACCGTCGGTGCCTGATTCTCGGTGACTGCATGGTTATAATTCGTATATCCGTATCCTGTAAGATCTTTACCACCGGTCGTATAATGGAAAGTCATCTGCATAACGGTCTTATCCGTTGCAGTCTTGCTTAAAGTAAGTTTTGGACATTTATCGCTGGTTATTGCCTGTTCCCATACAAACAACTGTGCCCCATCCTTCAGATCTTCATTGATACCATTCTGTAGTTTCCATGCAGCTTTACCGGATGCAAAATCTTCCGTCGTCATAAGTTCGTTATCCGTAAAGGTTACTGTATGACCTTTCAGATTCACGAAATATCCATAAGCTTCCTCATCACCGGCTCCCGCATAATAACAATCAGATATCACTGCATCCGCAAAATAAGAGTAAGCACAACCTACAATTGGTGCTGCAAATGCCTGTGGCACATTATATGACAAACCAGTTGCAACATTTGTTGTCGATATATTTGTGGAATAATTATAGCAGTCTCTTACCAGAGCACTCTCTGCACTTCCTGTAATGCCTCCGGTGTGAGAACCACCTTTAACGTCTCCGGTATTATAGCATCCATAGATCGTACCCTTACTTCCTGTTGACCAGCTTGCAATGCCTCCCGCCTGATCCTCGGATGCTGTAACAGCTCCTGTGTTGTAACAATAATAGATTCCATACTGTGACAGAGAAACCGGAACCAATTTCTCCTCCTCTCCTGTAGAACCACTTCCTGAATCAGATGAAGATCCTCCCGTTGTATCATCCCATCCGCCAATGGATGGATTTACTATCACGATATCATCCCCTTCTGCTTTACCGGTCCCTGCTACAATACCTCCGGCATATTTACCTGTAATTACTCCTGTATTAAAACAACTGGCAATATATCCGTTATTATGTCCCGTAATACCAGATGCCTGTCCGTCTGATGTAATGGATGCTTCATTCTGGCAGTTCAGGATCTTGCCATAATTCCAACCACAGATTCCACTTACATCTCTCTCCATTCCGCCGTCCGTATTATCGAGTGCACCCCGGTTCACACAGTTTCTTACAATACCCGAATTATCATTTACAATACCGAAGCAATTTTCAATGTATGTATCCACCCATTCTATAGCTTCTGAATTCACGCAGGTATCCATTATTCCATAATTTCTATATACAAAAGTAGCTCCACCATGTCCACAATAACTTATACGAAGCTTTCCGGCTGTACAGTTTGTTACTGATCCGTTATTTAATCCAACAAATACCGAACATCCCATTATAAAAGATTCCTCTATCGTCAGATCTTTTAATGCCCCCGATTTACCAATATAGCCAATCAAACCTCCTTGATTTGTTTCACTTTGACCGCGACGATACAGACCCCTGATTGTCTTACGATTTCCATCAAAGGTTCCCTGATATACAATGTTGTATTGTGAACGATCCACATTATAAGATCCGAGTGATGGCCAATTGATCACATCTGTCGTTTCATCCGTCCATGAATCCAACTTGCTTGTATCATTCATCTCGATATCATCACAGAGAACAACACTCTCCGCCAGATGTGGTGTAGCATCCTCTCCATCACCATTTACATAATCCGCAAACCAGTATAACTGTCCTGCATTGCTCACTGCATAATATCCGATATATTTCTCGGACAGTCCAAGTGCTCCATAATTCTCTGCCGTGACCTGCTCAGCCGGCTGGTAAGAACCATCCACCGTGGCAAATCCATTCTCATCATAAGTCAGAATCTTGGTCACTGTTCCACAGGTACTACATTCTGTTGTATAGGTATATACACCAGTCTCATCTATACCCGTCAATTTCCAGCCCGGCTTTTCTGCATGGAAAATGATATGATCTCTTGACACTCCAAAATTCTCTGTCAACTGTTTGTAGATATCAAATGAGTGCACCGTATAGTACATGCTCTTTAAATTATTCGTTATCGCTTCTTTTGATGTATCCCCATAGGCTGTTAAAGATAACTGTAAAGAATCCTTATCTGTATGTGGAATCTCCACCATCGTTCTACTCCACGAGCCACTGAATACATTCAGATTCAGTTCAGTCAACGATAACGGCAGCTTGATCTCACGCTTCGTTGAACCATATTGCTCTATATATGTAGAAAACAAGCCCTCTGGAAGCGAAGTCAATGTACATCCATCTTCAAATGAAATTGTCATGATCTTTGCTTTTTTTTGACCATTAAATGAGTTCGCCGTAAAGTTTTTCAAACATTTCGGATATTCCAAAAACTGAAGCTTCGTAACCACAAATGCATAATCTTCTATGGTTGCTACATTTTCCATATGCGGAAGTTCTGTAAAATATACATTAGAAAATGCTAATGATTTGATCGTCGTAACACTGTCCGGAATCTGAATAGATGTCAGTTTCGAACAATTCTGGAACGTCTTTTCATCAATCGTCTTTAACTGATTGGAAAGCTGAACTTTTTCCAGATTCTTACAATACGCAAATGCAGATTTGCCAAGAGTGGTCACAGAGTCAGGAATTACGATCTCCTGTAATCCGTCGCATTCATAAAATGCAGATGGCTCAATCGTTGTGACCGTATCAGGAATCGTAATCGTCTCAATCTGATCCAGATTTTGGAATGCGGATTCTCCAATCGTTGTAAGTCCTTCCGCTAATTCAACCTCTTTCAAAGCTGAACAGAAATAAAAAGCTTGCTTTCCAATACTTTTAACCTTTGAACCTTTTTCGAACCGGATTGTTTTAAGACCACTCGAATAGTAAAAACATTTATCCGGTATCGTCTCGATGGACGCCGGAACAGTAAATTCTTCTAACGAATCACAGCCATATAATACCGGATAACGATTTGTTCCAAATGAAGTAAGTTGAATGCCTTCTTCAAATGTAATCTTTTCCAATGCCTTATCCATATAGAACATGCCATTTTCATATGTGCTAAATTCTGTAACAGATGCCGGAATCGTAATCTCCTTCAATTTCTTCTGCTGCTGTACCAGAGCTGACGTTAATTTCTTCATCGTGCTTGGAAGATAGATATATTCATACTGGAGATTTTTCGGTGGTTTTGCCACATTAAAATATGTTAGTCCTTCTCCAACCTCTACCTGTACGATATTGTACTTGGCGAATACAGATTCATAATTCGAAAATACACTAAACTGACCAGGATAACTGCTGTTTGTACCTTCACCATATGTGATTGTAGCAATATACTTTTCATCTTCTGTAGAAGCATATATCTGCCATATATTTTCATAGTTATCTTTTTCCGTCACCAACGGATTACCCGTCTTCTGATAGTGATATCCATTGCCCGTTTCCGTCTCGGCATATACCATTCTCGTATTCGTAAACATCGCAATTGCAATTGCGATCATCATCAATAAAATACCAGACAGGCAGTGCCTCTCCCATTGTGTCTCCATTTTCATAATAATTTACCCTCCTTCATTTTGTTCATGCAAAATGCACGTCCCTATGTACCCTTGTTACATCTCTTGATATTTGTTCATATCGCAGCCATGTCCACCATGACTTGTATCTTAACAAGTTGCGTAATTTACTATCATTTCCTTCAACCTGATAAGTTCTTCTGTATAATCTTTGTTATCCTCTGCGCCCCAGATAAATCCACCTGCATAATGCGTACATGCTGCCATCATTGTATGCACAGTCACACGGATAAATTCATCTTCTGGAATATCCGTTCGAAGTGTATGATCTTCTTTCGCCTTTTCATACATCATATGCAATCTGGTATCAACAGAATATAAAGATGCATGAAAGGACTCTAACTGCTCTGGAGTTGCCCCTTCGTGCGTGACATAATAGTTGAAATTATCATTATATTGCAATAAATCCTTGTGATTCTGATACATTGCAATATAGCTGTCCAATGTAAATATAAATCGATCAACCGCAGGAATATCATGGACCGACGAAATCGGACGATTCGCATCCAATGTATCCAGATATGCCTTCCATTGTGCCGCACAGACTGCAATTACAAGCTCTGTCTTATTCGCATAATATCGAAATAATGTGGCTCGTCCAATGCCAACCGCTTCTGCGATCTCCCCCATACTCACACCTTCAATCTTTTTCTCTACAAAGATTTGAAATGCAGTATCCAATATTTTTTTCCTACGTTCGTTTTCTTTTGCTATTTGTTTTTCTGATTTGCTCATGTATAACCTCTTTTTGATACTTACTGTCTCATTTATTTTACATAAATGGCAAATCCTTGTCAATACCCACTCCATTACAATCAAGGATACCAAAACAAAAAAAGTTCCCCACCAGCACTGTTGCACTGGTGGGGAACCTGATTTATCTACTATTCATATACATGTTTCTTTTTTTGTTTCTCCTTTGCCTGTTTCTTCTTCAAAGGATGCTTTGGGTTCTTATCCATATCTATCGCCTCTTTTCTCTCTTATATGGATACCACATTATCCTTCAATGGCAATGTAATTCTTACCTTCGACTGCCTTATTGGCTTTCTTAGGAACCTTCAACTGCAAGATACCATTCTCAAACTTCGCAGAAATCTCATCCTGTGTGACATCCTCGCCAACATAGAAGCTTCTGCTCATGCTGCCTGCATAACGTTCCTTACGAATGTACTTGCCAGTCTTCTTATCCTTCTCGTCCTTATCCAGTCCTTTCGAAGCAGAAATGGTAATATAACCATCATTCAACTGGGCAGTGACCTCATCTTTCTTGAAGCCTGGTAAATCAATATCAACTTCGTATGCATCATCTGTCTCGCGAACATCTGTCTTCATGAGGTTCTTTGCATGTTTGCCATACAATGGATTCTTAGCCGGGAACATTGATTTCTCAAATTCCTTCTCAAAATCCTTACCAAACGGGAAGTCATCCATCCAATCATCAAATAAACTTTCTCCAAAAATACTAGGTGTTAACATAAGTCATTACTCCTTTCCTTCTTGTAACAAGTGTCGGAAATATGGGATTCTTATGAATCCTCATAGGCACTTAGACTTTTGTATGATTAGCACTATCAGAGAAACTGAAGTGTCAATTGTATGTCAAAGATTCGGTTCCGGGATTCTCTTTCTTAATCCCTTTCCTTATCTTTAACTATGTTATAGCACTAGTTGTTAGCACTGTCAAGAGGTGAGCGCTAATAATTTTGTGAAGAATTTGTGAATCCTACAAGTCATGCACATTTACTTCAATATAAGAAAATCCCCTATTTTCTTCTTTAACTTTCCATATCAGATTGAACACATTCCATTGCCTGATACTCCCTTTTTAGTTCTTTCAACAATTCTTCTTCTGTAGGCAAATAAAGCTTGTATTTTGAAGCAAACACCTGTGTCTCACCTTCTGGCAATGTATAACGCACAACTGCATCACTTTTATCTGCACAAAGCACAATGCCAATTGGAGGATTATCCCCCTCATTCATCAGTTCTCGCTCATAGTAATGCACATACATCTGCATTTGTCCTAAATCTTGGTGTGTAAGATCGCCAATTTTCAGATCTATAAGCACGAAACATTTTAAAATATAATTATAGAAAACAAGATCTATCCTAAAATGTCGTCCATCGAACGTAATTCTCTTTTGTCTAGCTACAAAAGAAAAACCTCTTCCCAACTCTAATAAAAACTTTTGCAAATGTGTTATAAGTGCCTGTTCCAGATCACTTTCATAAAAATCATCATTGGGAGACAATCCAAGAAATTCCAACACATATGGATCACGAATAATATCTTCAGGTGTTTTTTCTGGTTCCAATGTTTGAATCTCCTGTGCAACATTTTCTTTATTCTTACTTGATAACAATCTCTCATAGAAAAATGTATTAATCTGTCTTTCTAACTGACGAGTACTCCATTGAGATTTTACTGCTTCGTCCATATAAAATTGTCTTGCATTGTCATTTTCCACTCGCATTAAAAGTCGATAATGTGTCCAACTCAATTCGCTACGCAGTGCGTAGCCATTTGGAAAAGTCAGATAAAACTGTCTCATATTTTTTAAATTTGCGACCGTAAAGCCTCTTCCAAAATCCTGTGTCATCTGCTTCGATAATTCTTTGAGTAAACCTGTCCCGTATTCGGCACGTTCTTCTCCATTTTGTTCTTCCACAATAGACTTTCCAATTTGCCAGTAGGCTTCCACCATGGCAAAATTGGCAGTCTGATAAACTTTGTTTCTCGCATTTGTGAGTATTTTCTTAATTTCACTATAAAACGCTCTGTCCATCAGAACGACCTCCTTTTAATAATTTTTGCAACAATATCACAACTTTTGCAACTTAAAATGCCAATCTGACACACCAGACAAAATGACTGATTCCCCGGAAAGCCTGTAAAATAGCCACTTTCGGGATACACAAGACAGGACAAAAATCGACTTCCATTATCAAGAGGTGAGTGCTAATTTTTTGTGAACATTTTGTGACGCCTACAAGTCATGCTAATACGCTTTAGAATTTGTTGCCGGGAGCTTGTTTCTTATAAATATCTCTCCATATTTCTCATCTACTTTACTCCACCCTCTTCCCTTAACTCTTTAATCATTGCCATTACATCATCATCATTCTTAAGTCCCAATCTCTCTGCTTCACCAGCAAAAATTCTCTGGGCTTCTCTTAATGCATCCATAGATGAATTCATCATATATATTCTTCCTGCCTCTTCTACAAACAAAACCTTATCACCATTTTTAATTCCAAGTTTTTTGCGTATCTCAATCGGTATTGTCACTTGACCTTTAGATGTTACCTTTGCCAACTCCATAAATATACCTCCTTTCAAAAGTAATGTATTCCTTACTTTCCTTACAATATTAGTATATTCTATTTTGCAACAAATATCAATCTTTATTCCTTTTCGCCTATCATCTTGCTATACATAAATTAAATACACAATTCATTTGATAAAACACCCTTTCAAACGTATAATAGTTCAAAAATTTTCAAAGGAGTATCCTATTATGAACAATCTAGAACAAATCACCAAAGAGTATCTAAATTATTGCCAATACCAGAAATGTTTGGATTCAAAAACCCTCAAAGCGTATCGTATTGATCTGGCTCAATTTATATCAAAAGTTGAGCGAACAAATCTCGAAGAAATCACAGTTCCCGTTATGGAATGTTACATCCAGCATTTACACGAAACATTTCAACCCAGAACTGCCAAACGCAAAATCGCCTCATTGAAAGCACTGTTTCACTTTTTAGAATACAAAGATATGATTACCATGAATCCATTTTCCAAAATATATACAAAATTCCGCGAACCCATTATCCTGCCAAAAACAATTCCCCTTTATACCGTAGAGCAATTTCTTAACGCTATCTATTCTGCACATACAGGTGCAACAACATCCTATCAAAAAAAAACTACATTACGGGATATCGCTCTCGCTGAACTACTATTTGCAACCGGAATGCGAATATCTGAACTTTGCGATTTACCCTTTGAACATGTCAACTTGCAAGATGGAACCATTCGAATTTACGGAAAAGGTTCCAAGGAGCGTTGTCTTCAAATTGGAAATCCTGCCGTCCTCCATGCATTACGAAATTACGCAGCCGAATTTCACACCAATTGTACAAACCGACATTTTTTCTTAAATGCAAACGGAACTCCGGTCTCCGATCAGGCTGTCCGCCGCATGATTCAAAAATACTGCGTTCAAGCCTCTATATCATTACATAT
>HF987861.1 GCA_000431135.1 Clostridium sp. CAG:590 | reverse complement strand
ATTTTGTTCACTTCATCAACAATTTTCTTTATATCATTAGCTGCTAAATTGCGTGCTGTAAATGTTCCTTTAACAAAACAGCCTTTCAACTGTGGATCTTCTTCCTCAAGCCTTTGCAAAGCTGTATCAAGTGCAACATTAAGCTGTGGTGCCGGTGTACTGATAATAGTCGACCATCTTGCTTCTGGTGGTAAATTATATGTACCATCTGCAAAAGTAGCATCATCAAAGAATGCTGCTCTAATGTTCTCATCTTCCGGATCTAATCCCTGCTCTTTAAGTGTCTGTTTTAGATTTTCAATACCATCCTCATACTTTTCGCCGATAAACCTCAAGAACACTAGCGTAAGCATCATATCTCTTTTTTCAAAGAATGAGCCGGAATTACGTGCCGCACGCAAATAATCTCTACAATTAAATAAAATATTATCTATGTTCAATGCCTTTTCCGTTGTTTTCTTCTTAGCCATATTACTTTTCTTCCCTTTCCTCGTCTGGAACAAATT
>HF987860.1:9141-12275 GCA_000431135.1 Clostridium sp. CAG:590 | reverse complement strand
GGGAGTTTATGGCGCCATAGCCAAGTGGTAAGGCAGAGGTCTGCAACACCTTTATCACCAGTTCAAATCTGGTTGGCGCCTCTTTAGAAGCAATCTTTTTATAAGGTTGCTTTTTTTATGTTAATGAGATAGAAAAGACAGGAAATTGTTCGATTAAATTTATACCATTATGTCAAGACTTAAAAGAGAAAATGAGGTCCGGCAGAAATGGAGGTTATACAATATGACAGAACAGACAAGAAGAACTTTGTGTTCATCCTTCCGTAAAATGTTATTTATATTAATCGGCTGTTTTCTATATGCATCCGGCATCGGATTATTTCTAGATCCTAATAAGTTGGCGCCCGGCGGTGTTGTGGGTATCTCTGTGATACTGAGTCATTCCCTTGGAGGGGAGACGGGTACCTGGTATTTTCTGTTAAATATCCCGATAATTTTACTTGGCTGGTGGAAGTTTGGGGGAAGATTCATTATCAACAGTTTCTATGCGATCGCATTGAATTCCATATTTACGAATATATTTAGTATCTTTCCGGCGGTGACGAATAATACATTCTTAGCGGCAGTAGCAGGAAGTCTGCTGGTTGGAAGCGGTCTTGGATTAGTATTAAAGACCGGGGCTACAACAGGGGGCATGGATATTGTGATCAAGATTTTGCGCCGTAAGTATCCGGCAATTAAGACAAGCACCTATTTTGTAACAATTGACCTGATCATTGTAGCCATATCGGGCTTTATTTTCCGGGACTTTAATCTGGCAATGTATGCATTTATTACGGTGGTATTAGATGGAAAGGTTATGGAATATATATTATATGGGGCAGACGAAGCGAATCTGATCTATATTGTAGCGGAGCAGCCGGAGAAAATGCTGCAGCGAATCCTGTCAGAAATGGATATTGGCGCAACGATTCTATCCGGAAGAGGAGCATATAGTAATCGGGAAAAACAGATTATTATGTGCGTTGTAAAGAAGCGGATCACACCCGTGATACAGGAGATTGTAAGACAGGAGGATATGAATGCATTTCTGATCATAGCAAGTGCAAACGAGATCTATGGTGAGGGCTATAAAAATATTGCAATTGATCCGTTATGACCGGCATGAAAATCATTTGCGGACGGGAAGCGTGCGTTGCAAATATAGGATAATGTATGGTATAATATCTTGATATGTGTATGTTCACGAATAGATAGTGGTTATTATAATGAATAACCGGTAAGTAATTATTGCTATATTCTTATATGGACAATCAGAATTAGAAAAAGGAGATCGAGAATATGGAACAGCCCATATTAAGTGGATTAACTGCCTACAATACAGAGGGATGTTATCCGTGGCATATGCCGGGACACAAGAGGAGACTGAATACCATTTTCCCTGATATTGTAGAGAATCCCTTTTCAATTGATGTAACAGAAGTGGGTGATCTGGATGAGTTTCATGATCCACATGGAATTATATCAGAGGCAATGAATCGAGCGGCAGAAGTATATGGTTCACATAAGAGTTATTATCTTGTGAATGGTTCAACCTGTGGCATTATGGCGGCGTTGTCGGCTGTGTGCAGACCGGGTGACAAGCTGATCGTGGCAAGGAATTGCCACAAGTCTGTTTATAATGCGATACGTCTTTTACAATTGAGACCAATCTACATTATGCCGGAATGGAATGAGAAACTTGGCATGTTTGGAGGAGTTTCTCCGGAACAAGTCCGGAAAATGGTCAAACAGTATACGGATGCGAAGTGCGTGATGTTAGTATCCCCGACCTATGAAGGTGTTGTGAGTGATGTGGAGAAGATTGCGAAGATCGTACACAAAGCCGGGGTTCCGTTGATCGTAGATGAGGCACATGGTGCACATTTTGAGTTTATGTCGAATGTAAATGAGACCATTTCTACCACGAACTATAAGAATATTCCCAATCCTGCCATTCGCTTAGGTGCGGATATTGTGATCGAAAGCCTTCACAAAACGTTACCTGCAATGACACAATGTGCCATACTGCATGAAAAGAGCAATATCGTAGATACAGAACGATTGGAAGAGTATTTATCCATATATCAGAGTACATCACCGTCATATGTCTTTTTGGCTACGACTGAGGCATGTATTGAGAAGATGAACTATGAAAGAGATGGATTATTTATCATATATAAGGAACTGCTTTCTGAATACCGGAAACGGTTTGCACAGCTTTCACATATCCATCTGGTGGAGGAAAGTGATTTCAAAAAACAGAGTGCTTGTGGATATGATGATGGCAAATTAGTATTTTCCGTAAAAGATTGTGGATATGAAAGCGATGGCGAGATTATTGCCATGACCGGAACAAGACTCGGCACGATCTTACAGGAGGAATATGGTCAGATGATGGAAATGGCGGCGGGCAATTATGTCATTGCCATGACATCGGTTGCAGATTCCAAAGAAGCATTTGAATCTTTATATCTGGCAATGGAGTCGATAGATGCGCAATTAACAGATGTGGAGCAATCTGCCGATACAATATTATATAAAACGTTGCCAGAACACAAGATGAATATAGCAGAAGCAAGAGAACATAAGAGGGTAGATATACTATTTGAGGACGCGATCGGTAAGATCAGTGGATCATACATATATGTATATCCACCGGGAATTCCGATCGTAACACCGGGAGAGGTATTGTCACTCGATGTAATGCAGGAGATAAAAGCAGCAATGGATAGCGATCTGAACATAAAGGGAATTACAATGGACGAGAAAGGCAGAAGCTATGTGAATGTAATTCGTGAGAATCGGTGGTTATCAAGAATACAAAGAAGATAAGAGGATAGGCTTGTGGAAGGAATATTTATTACAATGGAAGGTCCGGACGGATCCGGAAAGACAACACAGATTGATCTGTTGAAAAAGTATTTAGAACATAGAGGATATGATATTGTGATTGCACGGGAACCGGGTGGAACAACCATTGGAGAGGCAATCCGCGAGATCATATTGAATCCGGATTACAAAGAGATGGGACATATGACGGAATTGTTATTATATGCATCTGCACGGGCACAGCTTGTCAATCAGGTGATCAAGCCTGCACTTGCGGAGGGAAAAGCAGTAATATGTGACCGGTTTGTAGAATCTTCTGCGGT
>HF987860.1:0-9110 GCA_000431135.1 Clostridium sp. CAG:590 | reverse complement strand
CGGAAGAGGGCTTGGCGTTGATACGGTGTATGAAATCAATAATTTTGCATTAGGTGATGTCAAACCAAAGCTTACCATATTTATGGATCTTGATGCGGAAGACGGAATCAAACGTAAGAAGAAACAGGCAGAACTTGACCGGATGGAGCAGGAGGATCTGAGCTTTCACAAACGCGTCGTAGAGGGATACCGGCAGCTTGCAAAGTTATATCCGGAGCGCATTGTTCCGATCAATGCTACATTGCCAATTGATGAGATTCATAGTATGATAGTACAAGAAGTGGAACAGCGTTTTTTCGGGTAGTTACAAGCAAAACAATATGTGCGTTGTGATATGTATAAGATAGATAGTTTTATCATTATCTGAATAATATCACACAGGAAGGAGAGAACAGTATGGATATGAAGATCAACCAATTAACCGGGGCAGCACCGATTGATGCACAGAAACAACCGACTAAGACGGATGACAGTTTCAAATTCACCCTGGTTAGTCATATCGAGAATAGTGAATTACAGGAAAAGCTCTCCGGATTAATGAAGGATATTGAAGAACAGGGAAGTAAGATTGCAAAGCATATGGATATCCGGGATATGAAACGATACCGGAATCTGGTAAAGGAATTCATGAATGAAGTAACGGCGAATTCGCATACATTTTCCAGAGAGAATTTTCTTGATCGAAGAGGAAGACATCGTGTGTATGGAATTGTGAAGGAAGTAGACAAATCATTAGACGATCTGGCACAGGAATTATTAAAGGATGAAAAGGATAATCTTGCGATCCTGAATAAGATAGACGATATAAGGGGAATGTTGTTAGATATTTCAACCTGATCGACAGAATACGGATAGAAAGAAGGGATGAATGATGGCAAATTATAGTGATATCATTGGTCATGAGGATATAGTCAAACATTTTAAGAGCAGTATAGAGCTTGGTAAGATCTCACATGCATATATTCTGAATGGAGAGAAAGGCTCCGGTAAGAAAACGTTAGCAGCAGTTGTTGCAAAGTCGTTACAGTGTGAATCCGGAGAAGCAGATCCATGCGGAACATGTAAATCGTGTTTACAGGCAGAGTCGGGTAATCAGCCGGATATTATCTGGGTAACACACGAAAAGCCCAATGTGATCTCGGTCGATGAGATCCGTACACAGATTCTCAATGACATTGAATTAAAACCATATAGCAGCCGTTATAAGATCTATATTGTACCGGATGCACAACTGATGAATACACAGGCACAGAATGCAATTTTAAAAACATTGGAGGAACCACCGGAGTATGCGATCATTATGCTGCTTACCAATAATGTGGACAAATTTCTTCCAACGATCATCAGCAGATGTATTGTGTTGAATTTCCGGCCGGTGGAGCCATTACATATGGTGGATTATCTTGTAAACCAGATTGGGATCGATCGTGAAAAAGCAAGATTTTGTACAGATTTTGCACAGGGTAATTTGGGAAAAGCGGTTCGATTGGCAATTTCACCGGACTATAATGAGATTAAGGAAGACAGTCTGCGGCTGCTTCGGAGAATCCAGGACATGGATATGGATGAGATCATTCAGGCGGTTCGGAATATGGGCAAATACAAACTGGATATTACCGACTATATTGATATTATGACAATGTGGTTCCGGGATCTTTTGATGGTGAAGATATCCAATTCACCCAATAAGCTGATATTCAAAGATGAATTTTCCGTTATGAAGAAACAGGCAAGTCACGTTTCTTATGAGGGATTAGAGGAGATCTTACAGGCACTTGACAAATTAAAGATTCGTTTGGAAGCCAATGTGAATTTTGATATAGCAATGGAATTGATGCTGCTGACAATGAAGGAGAACTTGAAATGATAGAAGTAATAGGTGTAAGATTTCGACAGAATGGAAAGATATATTTCTTTTCCCCGGCAGGAATTGAACTAGAGACAGGCGATGCCGTCATCGTAGAGACTGTACGCGGAATCGAATACGGTAAAGTTGTCTTAGGAAAGAGAATGATTGAAGAGGGCAACATTACCGGAACATTAAAGCCGGTTATCCGGAAAGCAACTGCGGAAGATGATGCAAAACATGAAGCAAACAAGGAAAAATGCAAAGAGGCATATAAGATCTGTCTGGAGAAGATTGCAAAACACGGTTTGGAAATGAAACTGATCGATGTGGAGTACACATTTGATAATAACAAAGTGTTATTCTATTTTACGGCAGATGGACGAATCGATTTCAGAGAGCTGGTTAAGGATCTGGCTGCGGTATTCCGTACAAGAATTGAACTTCGTCAGATCGGTGTGAGAGACGAGACAAAGATCCTTGGCGGATATGGTATCTGCGGACGGGAACTTTGTTGTCATACTTATCTGTCTGACTTTATTCCGGTGTCTATTAAGATGGCAAAAGAACAGAATCTTTCACTCAATCCGACGAAGATCTCCGGTGTGTGTGGACGGTTGATGTGTTGTCTGAAGAATGAGCAGGAGACATACGAATATCTGAATGACAGACTGCCGAATGTAGGGGATCGTGTAAAGACATTTGATGGTTTCCGGGGTGAAGTAAGCAGTGTCAGTGTTCTTCGTCAGAAAGTCAAAGTTATTGTGGAGACAGACGAAGGCGATAAAGAGATTCGGGAATACAAGATAGATGAATTGAAATTTAAGCCAAAGAAACGGCGGAATTCAGATAAAGTAAACGATAAAGAATTAAAAGCGTTAGAGGCATTAGAAAAGAAAGATGGCGGTTCAAAGATTGATTGATTTTGCAAAAGAAGATGAGAGGATTGATGACCTTCAGTGTAAGGGGTATCAGATCCTTCAGAAACCAAAGGGATTTTGTTTTGGCGTAGATGCGGTATTGTTGTCTCATTTTGCAAGAGTTAAAAAAGATCAATCTGTTCTGGATCTGTGTACGGGAAGTGGCGTGATTCCGATTCTGATGGCAGCCAATACCGATGGAAAGGCATTTTGCGGATTAGAATTACAGGAAGAATATGCAGATATGGCCGGTAGAAGTGTGAAGATGAACGGGTTACAGGATCGTGTCCGTATCATTTGCGGAGATGTTAAGAATGTAAGGGAGCTGTTTCAACCGGCTTCCTTTCCTGTTGTTACCGTGAACCCGCCATATATGACGGATCACCACGGATTGCAGAATCTGTATGAGCCCAAAAACATTGCCCGGCATGAAGTGATGTTATCTTTGGAAGATGTCGTTGCGGCAGCAGGTTATGTGTTGCCGGAAAGCGGTAATTTTTATATGATACACAAACCGTTCCGTCTGGCGGAGATTTTCCAGATGATGAAAAAATACCGCATTGAACCAAAAAGGATGCGGCTGGTGCAGCCATATAAAGGAAAAGAGCCAACCATGGTTTTGATAGAAGGGCTGAAAGGTGGCAGACAGCGGATCACGATTGAACCGACATTGATCATGTATGAAAGTCCCGGCGTATATACAGAGGACATCTATGAAATATACGGAAAGAACGGGAATGTGTGAGCAGTATAATAATAAATAGATCAGAGGAGACAGTATGGCGGGAATGTTATATATATGTGCAACACCGATCGGTAATCTGGAAGATATTACACTTCGGACGCTGCGGATATTGAAAGAGGTGGATCTGATCGCGGCAGAAGATACGCGGCACAGCATTAAGCTGTTGAATCATTTTGAGATCAAGACACCAATGACAAGTTATCATGAATTCAATAAGTATGACAAAGCAAAAATATTAGTAGAAAAAATGCTGTCAGGTACAACGATTGCCCTGATCACGGATGCCGGGACACCGGCAATATCCGATCCGGGGGAAGAACTGGTGAGACAGTGCTTAGAGGCAGGTGTGCCGGTGACTTCGTTACCGGGACCTTCGGCATTTGTAACAGCATTGACGATATCCGGCAAGAAAACAAGGCGTTTCTGCTTTGAGGCATTTCTTCCATATGATAAAAAAGAACGGGAAGCAGTGCTTCATGAGTTAAAAAATGAAACAAGAACCATATTAGTATATGAGGCGCCGCACAAATTGAAAAGGACACTGGCCGATCTGTATGAAACATTAGGAGATCGTCCGGTTTCCATCGTGAAGGAACTGACAAAGAAACATGAGACCAATTTCCGGACAACGCTTGGCGGCGCAATGGCGTACTACGGGGAAAATGAACCACGCGGCGAATATGTATTAGTGATCGAAGGAGCTGACAGGGGTACGTTAGAGGAGGAAGAAAAGAAGCCATTGCTGGAAATGACGATACCGGAACATGTCCAATATTATATGGATCAGGGCATGGATAAGAAAGCAGCCATGAAACAGGCAGCAAAGGATCGTGGTGTCGGGAAAAGAGACATCTATCAGGCATTGTTAGAGGATTAAGAGGGGAGAAAATATCCGGCAAGCATACAACTGACAAGAAGTGAAAAGAATGCAAGAATGAAACCTGCCGGAATAGTCCAGCGGGTTTTTTTGATCCGGATGCTCATGTAATAGACCGAAATGGTATAGAACAGTGTTTCGGTGCAGCTTAGGAGAATGGAGGCAGAAAAACCAATATAAGAATCGGTTCCGTAGGATTTGAAAAGATCAAATAAAAGACCATTTGCACCCGAGGCGGAAAACAGTTTTAACAAGGATAACGGCAGAAGCGGTGTGGGAATATGAAGTGCATTAGCGAGAGGATTCAGGAGGCGGCAGAGAACATCTAATGCCCCGGAATTGCGGAAAATGCCAATTGCAACGAACAGACCGATAATGGAAGGAGCGATATTCCATACAGTGGACAATCCATCTTTTGCACCTTTAGTAAACAGGTCAAAGACGGGTTTCTTCTGTAGAACCGCATACAACACAATAACAAATAGAATCAGTGGAATAAAGAATATCGAGATAAAATTGAGTATTTTCATGAGGACTCCTTTTTGATCGAACAGAGTTTACACAGCAAAACCGCAAATAAAGTGGTGAGCGAAGTAGCGATAAGGGAAGGTCCGATGACAGATAAGGGAACGGCACTGCCATATTTACTGCGGTAAGCGATCATGTTGACCGGAATTAACTGTAAAGAAGAGATATTTAATATCAGGAACGTGCACATTTCTGTGCTGGCATGATAACCGGAGTGTCCCCGCTGTTGTTCTAAATGCTGCAATTCTTTCATTGCGGCAAGACCGGTTGGAGTACAGGCCCATCCCAGACCGAATATGTTTGCAATAAAATTAGCACAGATATAGTCATTTGCCGGATGGGAAGGCGGAAGCTTCGGAAACAGAATACGGAGGAATGGGCGCATATAATGTGTCAATTGCCGGATCAAACCACTTCCCTCTGCAATCGTCAGAAAACCGTTCCACATGGCGATCATGCCGCACATCACAATAAGAAGATCAATGGCATCCTGTGTAGAAGTCAGAATACCGCTGCTTACAGCTTCTAAATTGCCGGTAAAGGCAGCAATGATGATGCCAATCAAAAGTATGGCACTCCAGATAGAATTGAGCATAGTACACCCCCTTTTTCTATATATATGAGAAAAAGTTAAAATCATGAAATTTTTGTAAATTTTTTAAAAGTCCATTGATTTTGCAGATTGTTCGTGCTACTCTTAGGGGCAGAGGTGGAGGGAGACCACTGTTTAGAAAGGAGCGAGATCTATGAAATCAACAGGAATCGTGAGAAATCTGGACAACCTTGGAAGAGTGACTCTGCCGATAGAATTAAGACGCAGTTTGGATATTGATATCAAGGATCCAGTTGAAATTTTTGTGGATGGTGACAATATTGTTTTGAAAAAGTATCAGCCGGTAGATATTTTTACAGGAAGTAACAAAGATTTGATTGAATATCAGGGAAAAATGATCAGTAAGGATACGATTCGGGAATTGGCAAAGCTTGCAGGAATGTAACAGACTGTAAGATAGCGGATAAAAAGGGGCTGTTTGAATAGATTGCAGGTATGTTTTCTATGAAACAGCTCTTTTTGTCTATTTTGCACAAAAAGACTTGTGAAAAATTTATCTGTTTTTATATTAAGAATGGTTACTATTTGTTGAAAAAAGTCCGATATTCTGTATACTATAGAAGTATAAGAAAAGGTGTCAGGTGGTGAGGATGTGCGTTGTTATTATGTCAGCCGATATTATTTAAATGCCAGTCACAGTTTTCGTGGAACAAGTGAGACGGCACATTCCCATACATTTACGGTTGTATTATATATTGGAAAACGAAAAGGTAACGTAGAATCTCCGATGGAGATTATAGATAGTTACGCAGAACATTTGTTAACGACATTAGAGGGCAGATATCTGAATGATTTGCCGATGTTTTGTGAGAACGATGCCAGTATAGAGGATATCGGGAATTATTTATACGAGACATGGAAGGTACAATTCCGGAAGACTAATTTTTCTTTGTACCAGTTAGACATATCGGATAATCCGCTGTCAGTGTATCGTGTGGCAGACCGGATTTTACTACCGACATTGAATATGGATAACAGTAAGGACAATTATGATGCGATCATAGAACAAAAGAGAGCAATGAACTAAGGTGACGAAAGGGTGACACATATGAGAACGATAGCAGAGCAATCACGACAGAATATAATATTAAGAAAATTACTTGCGCTTGTATGCGTATTCGCCATGGTATTTCAGTTTGCCAATGTGACGGCATTTGCAGCGGGAATAGAAGGAAGTAACGGAACGATGAATATCAGTTCGGATTCTTCTTATATTTATATCAGTTATTCGGGAAAATGGTCCAATTATATCGGAGAGCAGATCTCGGTATCTGCGGATAATGGTACCAATTTAGGATCTCTTAGTGGAATTACGATCAATCAGAGTAATGATGGCAACGACGGCAGTATCACAGTACGGAATGCGTGGAACAGCGCTATCAGTGGAGCTTCCGGAAGTGTAAGCAACAGCGGCAAGAAGGAACATTACGGGTATGATAAAATGAAATGGAGTATTCAGGTTCCGGTCAGTGCATATGCCGATTATTCATTTAATGGATTGAATTTAAGCTGGGGAGGCAAGACGGTAAGCCTTTCGGTATCGAGCGGAACAACAGAAGAGCAGACGACAGAAGAACAGACAACCGAGAAGGTGACAGAGGCCGCTACAGAAGAGAATACTGCAGAACAGACGACAGAAGTGGCAAGTACCGAAGATGCTTCTACGGAGGAAACGACAGAAATAACAACAGAAGTAACAACGGAAGAAGCGGGTACGGAGCAGACAACCGAGGATGCAGGTACCGGGGATTCGACAGAAGACAAGAAAGAGGATGACAAAGAGGATATTGTTGTAACCGGTGGTGTGCAGATTGATGGAATGTATGATGATTGGAAAGACATTCCAAAGACGGAGATCACATATAGCAGTAATAATAACAAATGTAACCATTATGGACAGTTATTTACAGATGGCGATACCTTATATGGTCATTTTCAGGCAAACGAGTTATATCAGAGTTATATGCAGATTCAGATATGGAATCTGACGATCAACGGCAGAACGTTTGCGTTACAGATTCTTCCGGCAAACAGTGACGGATCGATCGCATGGGGAACGAATTACCAGTCCAAGGGAAGTCATACGAATCTGAAGGTATATATTGGCTATTATAATGAATGTGACAGCAGGGTTGTATATACAGTCTATGATGAGACACATGCAACAGATACACCGGGAGACGAGGTGGAATTTGCTCTCAGCATGAAGAGACTTTCTGAGATTACGGGAATCCCGCAGGATCAGATGGGAACGATTACGATCTCGAATCCGAACCTGGGTGGACAGGGCGTTACGATCGCAGGATCATCTACCGGACCGGTTGCGGGTGTTGTTGCAGCATTTTTCTTAGTTGCAGCTTATTTTAAGAGGAAAAAGGATTTGGGTGTACAATGATAAACTGGCTTATTGTTGTTTTATTGATCGTATGGATCTATGTATTATATACAATGAAGCGGGCGGAAATGGGAGTCTGGTATTTTCTCTGTGGAAGTGTGGGATTGTTTGTATTTGGAATGATCATTTTTGAACCGGTTGTCGTTGCACCGCTGCAAAAGGCGGTTTCTGCGGTTGCAGGTGTATTAGGAGAGGCAACCGGAGTATATGATTCTTATTTCCAGCAGGGAATTTTATTTATACAAAAAGGAACGGAAAGTCTTTCGTTATATATTGATTTTGAATGTTCGGGTGTAATTGAAATGCTGGCATTTTTATCGTTGTTATGGTTTTTTCCGGTATATGAACTGTATGAGAAGATCGTGGTGAGTATCATCGGTGTCATGGCGATATTTATTGCAAATGTACTTCGTATTTTCCTGATCTGTTTCCTCATTTATTTATTTGGAAACCAGATATATTTCTTTGCACATACGATCATTGCGAGAATATTCTTTTATGGCTGTTCGGTAATATTGTATTTCTATGTATTTACGAAGCCGCAGATTGTCCGTCAGAAAGTTGGTGCTTTTCATTATGACCGCAATTAAAGACTTTTTTATGTCCTCTATCGTGTTCTGGATCGCGTGGATCATTATTCCGCTGATCATGGAGGTCATTCCAACGATAGGGGATTTTTTTATTCTGTTAAAACGTAGATTTATCCGGAGAAAATATACAGGCGAATATGAACTCCCGGAAATATCGCTGATCATTCCGGTCTATAATTCCGAGAATACGTTATATGACTGTATCCGTTCAGTGGATGCGTCTGATTATCCGAACGACCGCATTTATATTATGCTTGTGAATAATATGACAAAGGATGACAGCTTTCATGTGTTCTGCAAATGTCAGGAAGATTTTCCGACGCTGAAGATCAACTGGATGAATGCAAAACAGGGAAAATCAAAGGCACTCAATCTGGCATTGTTTAACAGCGATGGAAAATATATCGTTCATATTGACAGTGATGGAGTGCTGGAGCCAAGCGCACTTTCCAATATTGTGCATATGTTTGAAAATGAAGATGAGATTCACTGCATTACCGGAACCATTTTAACGAATCCGGAATCGATCGACCGGACGAAGAATCCGTTTATGCGATTATTTCAGAAACTGGAATTTATATAATTATTCCTCTAAC
>HF987859.1 GCA_000431135.1 Clostridium sp. CAG:590 | reverse complement strand
ATCCGTTTCGCACGTCCGTCACTTGCGCTGTGCAAGGGTATATGGATTATTTGTATTCGAAAAGGTAGCGTTCATATGCATTGATAACCGTTGTGGTATCGTTATAGGTGCATATGCGTTGTTGCTGCCAGTTATATGTAAGGTGCACATGCCCATGCAGAAAATACTTTGGTTTATATTTGTCTAACAGATCGCGAAATGCCTGGAAACCTTTATGAGGAAGATCTTCACCATCATTTAATTCAAGGGCAGGGGCATGGGTGACTAATATGTCAAAGCCTCCGTATTTGCGCAATTTGCGGCGTAATTTGAAGATACGGGAACGCATTTCTTTTTCGCTGTACTGGTAGGCTCCAAAGTTATAGCATTGGGAGCCGCCAAGACCTAGAATCCGGATGCCGTTATATACGTACAGGTCATCATCAATACAGATGCAGCCGTCCGGAGGTGTTGTTTCATAGATTGCATCATGATTACCATGCACATATAGAATTGGCACTTTGGCGAAGGTTGCCAAAAAAGATAAATATTGTGGTTTTAAGTCACCGCAGGATATGATCAGATCGACTCCGTCTAGTTTACTCTTTTCAAAATAGTCCCATAAGTACTTGGACTCTTCATCTGCAAGTACAAGTATATTCATAGCAAAGATGTTCCTCCCTTCTCCGTTGTTGTATCCAGACCGCGCAATTCTACAACAGGTTTTGCCTCATCGACCAATTCATCAATCGTAGGAATTGTGCCGGTTACATTTGGTACAAGCCAGTCCATTGTCATAATCGCTTCAGGAGAGAGAAGATCATTCTCTTCGCAGCGCAAGGTTCCTTCCTGGTCTGTGATTGGACCAATAAATGGATGGAACATACCGGAGGAGATATTGTGCTTCATAAGATTGATCAGTTTGGTAATCCCGATTGGTAGATTATTCGAACAGATTACGTCGATAACTCCGGCAGATAAGCCCCACCAGTAATTGAGCGCTTTGGTATCTCCTGAGTCTTCTACTTTCCAGGAACCGCGCATAATGCTGTTGATCAGTTCTTCGTAAAAAGCACCCCAATGATAAATACTCATTGCAAGATTCTTCTTTGTGTCATTTTTTTCAACAAATAATCCAAACTGCCGGTTGTCACTTTGCGGAGTGATCATATCCTGTGCAGAGATGTATGTGATGCCACGTTCTTTGAAATACTCTGTTACGTCAAAATTCTTCATGGTTGACCATGCCAGATATACGGTTGCACGCGGATTGACCATTTGGGCACCCAGAGCAAACGCATTGATATTGGCAGCAATTCCGTAAATAGGATAATCCGCAACATAGCCAATCTTATCATTATTACACATAGCACCGGCAATCATACCCGTCAGGAATTTGGCTTCATACATTCTGGTATAGTAAGTCCGGACAGCCGTGTGAGAGGAATTGAGCGCACAGTTTAATATCTTTACTTCCGGATGTGCAACGGCAACCTTCAGACAGGCTTTGATAAGACGTGGGGTAACTGTAAAGATAATGTCACATCCGTCGTTGCATATTTCTTCCAGAATATTCTCAGCATTATCATTGACCCCATTGGTGATGTACGCATGTGTTTCGATGATCTCACCCAATGTTTCTTCAAGATGCAGACGACCAAGTTCGTGGCCGTAGATCCAGTCGGAAGTGGAAGGATCTTTATCATAGACAAAGGCAACTTTTTTCTTTTTTGTTGAAATCTTACTCAGAACGGAAGTCATGATCTTTGTTTCTTCAGTCGGATTCATAAGAAGTTCTACGGTATCATCTTCGCCCTGAAGTAAAATCTCCGGCCAGATCTTGTCTAAATTTGTCTTAATCTCGGAACTGAGCATATCCTTTGCTTCCTGATATGGATACAAGGTCAGATAGAACAGCAGTGCATCACCACAGGTAATGTTATCTAATTTGTTACCGCCTTTTTCTTTAAATGCTTTATAAAATGCAGTATGGAAAGACGAGAAATCCATACATTCGTCATCTGTCCAGATATCAGTATTATTTTTGCCAACTAAAGTAAGTAACTTCGGATAACTGCCAAGTTTGGAAAATTGCAGGTAGTTAATCTTCGTTAATTTGAAGAAATCCATGAATTCATAATAAATCTGAATATCAGGATCATCACTCCGTTTTGGTACTTTACGGGTGACTTCTGCGGCAATGGTTGGTGAGTTAAAATATTTTAATACGCTGACACGCTTGTTGCCTTCCACCACATAATATTTGTTCATGTATTCATATACTTTGATCGCATCATGAATTCCCTCTTCAATCTGTGCATCTACTAAGCAGGACCATTTAACGGAGAATTCACTGCCATAATCTAATAACGGCATGAAGTTTGAAGCAAATGCCTGCGTTCTTCCAAAGGTACTGGTTCCAACAACCTGATTCAGAGGAATATTCATCACGCCTAAGGATACTTCACATTCAATATCGGCATGCGACAGGATCTCATCTAATACCGGAAGATATGGATATTGTCCGTGGGAGGTAGCAGCTTTGAATGCTTTTAATCCCATTTTCTGCGCTTTTATATAATCTTCATATGCCATAATACACACCAAGCCTTTCATTCATTGATTATCATATGTTAATATTAAAATAGTGTTTACAATTTGGAATAATAATATCATATATAGAGTTGAATTACCACGGTAAAATGAATATTGATAGAGGCATGATTCGTAAGAATGTGCAATTTCTCTTTTCTTAGAATTGCTATATTTTGTGAAATGTGTTATAATATTTTGCATAATAAGTTGATTCGTTATGCAATTTATACATATGCTATGCTTTCGCATACAGGGTGTAAGGGCAGTACGAGTGGTTGATATGAAAGGAGACAGAATTATGGCAGTGAATCGTTTTGTATTGAATGGAATTTCTTATCATGGGCACGGAGCAATCAAAGAGATTCCGGGTATTGTGAACTCAAAGGGATTTAAGAAAGCATTCGTAGCTTCGGATCCGGATCTGGTGAAGTTTGGAGTAACAGCAAAGGTTACCGACCTGCTGAAGGAGAATGGCATAGAATATGAATTATATTCTGATATCAAGCCTAATCCAACGATTGAGAATGTGTTGCACGGTGTAGATGCATATAAGACATCCGGTGCTGATTTTATGATTACAATCGGTGGTGGTTCCTCCATGGATACAGGAAAAGCAATCGGTATTATTATCAACAATCCTGAATTTGCAGATGTTCGTTCGTTAGAGGGTGTTGCACCGACAAAGAAGAGAACTGTATTTACGATCGCAGTACCTACAACCGGTGGTACCGGTGCAGAATCAACAATCAATTATGTAATTACGGATGTAGAGAAGAAACGTAAATTCGTATGTGTTGATCCGAACGATATCCCGGATGTGGCGGTTGTTGATCCGGATATGATGGCATCCATGCCAAAGGGATTGACTGCATCGACAGGTATGGATGCTCTGACACATGCGATTGAAGGTTATACAACAGCAGGTGCGTGGGAATTATCCGATTGTCTGGACTTAGAGGCGATCAAACTGATCGCAGCCAATTTGAGAAAAGCAGTGGAGAATGATCCGGATGGCCGTGAGGGTATGGCACTTGCACAGTATGTAACCGCTATGGCATATTCCAATGTAGGACTTGGAATCGCACATTCCATGGCACATACACTTGGCGCAGTATATGATACGCCGCATGGTGTAGCTTGTGCGATGATGCTTCCGATTGTAATGGAGTTCAACAAGGAGTATACAGGTGAGAAGTATAGATCCATTGCAGAAGCATTTGGAATTGATACGACAGGTATGGATCAGGCTACATACAGACAGGCAGCCATTGATGCAGTACAACAGTTATCTATCGATGTTGGAATCCCTACAAAGTTAGAGAAACTGAAAGAAGAAGATCTTCCATTCTTATGTGAATCTGCTGCCGCAGATGCATGTGCACCGGGCAACCCTAGACCGGCAAGCTTAGAGCAGTTTGAGGAGA
>HF987858.1 GCA_000431135.1 Clostridium sp. CAG:590 | reverse complement strand
AATAATATCCGGTTCATTGATCAGCGCCCTGCCAATCGCAACTCTCTGTTTCTGACCTCCCGATATTTCCGTAATTCCTTTGTCAGCTAATTTTTCAATGCCCCTTTATCAGCCAATTTTTCAATACCAAGCACATCTGCTATTTTTGAAAAACGTTCTTTCTGAATTTCCGCATCTTTTCGTTCAAGAATGAGTGGTAACATTATATTTTCTTTTACTGTCAAACTCTCTAAAAGCTGAAAATCCTGAAAAATCATTCCCATATGTTTTCTACGAAAAAATGCTTTTTCTTCTTCCGTAAGTTGTGAAAACTTTTCACCTCCAATTACGATTTCTCCATCGTCCGGTGTATCAACCCCGGTCAGCACATGGAGCAACGTAGTCTTTCCACTGCCAGATGGCCCCATAATGGCGACCATTTCACCTTTCGTAACTTGCAGATTTACATTCTCTAAAACCTGAATAGTTTCTCCTGAAGTTTTATAACTTTTTGAAATATGATTTGCATTTAATACATACATCGAAGTTCCTCCTGATAATAAATTTAAAATTTGGTTACCAGAAGTATTTAATCATCCATACGAACCGATAGACTGCACAGGGTAACTTCCGGTCTGAAAGAAAACTCTCCCTGACCGAGTTCTTTAAAACCATCATATACCCAAAGTACCATTATTTCTAATCCACCTAAACATATGCCCTCATAGAAATGCAAAAATATGCCTTCGTTTATATCGTTTTCGCTATTTGACTTTTCCAAACTTTCCATCTGCTGTATGACTATACTTTCCAAATCCCCTTCTGCATAATATCCACTCCAGATTCGGAAATTCAGCGACAAAAGTAAAATCAGCACAATCGAACTTAAAACCATAATAGCAACAATTCGCTGCTTTTTTACTGAAATCATATAAATCAAGCTCTATCCTTCCGCTTCATCTTTTAAAGTATTTATTTTTTGTATTTGTCTTATTGTTTTCCTTTTTTTATAAATAAGAATCTTCTGCAAATACCAATTTGTTACTCACATAATATCACACTTCTTCTACAGTTGCATAGATATACCCTGTTTCTTTCGATATATACTCATTTTTTCGAATATTCGGATTGACAATATTACTAATATATTGTATTATTCCATTACAAAGGAA
>HF987857.1 GCA_000431135.1 Clostridium sp. CAG:590 | reverse complement strand
AATAAGTATATTGTTTTGGGAACAGATTATAGGAGTTCAGAAGCGATTGTCGATATTGGAAAGCGTGTTATTGTAAATAATGAAAAGCGCTTACCGAAGGTAATGGAATCAGGAAAACTTGTAAAATATGAAGAAGGCGATACGGTTTATAGGGAGTTTAATGAGTGCGATGAAGAATATGAATTCATTGCGAAGCGTATAAAGGCATTACATGATTCGGGTATTAAATACTCTGAGATGGCTGTCCTGCTTAGAAAACGCAAGCATGGACCGGATATTGCCAAAATGTTTGACGAGTATGAGATACCATACATTATTGAAGGCGTGAATGAGCTGTTTAGCACTGCCGAATGTCAGGCGGCAAAGGGAATATTTGATTATCTTGCCGGTACAATCGGAATGATGGAATTATTTCAGCTTTGGAAAAATATAGATTATGATTTAGATGAAAAGGAAATAGCAGACGCAATTGCTACGCTAAATGTAATTGATGTAAAATCCAAAAAATTCTATGGAGAGTTTGTATTACAAAAGGTATATCATGATTTTTTACGTAGAATATCAATTGTAGATGAGAGCAATTCATCAGAGATTATTTTATATAATTTAGGAAAGTTTAGTCAGGTAATTAATGATTTTGAAACGATTTATTACACCACAATACCAGCTAATAAGCTTAGTAGCTTTTGCAATTTCTTAAAATACACCGCAGATGGATATTATCCAGAAGGACATATTGCGAATACATATATTAGACCGGATGCGGTGAATATTATGACAGTGCATCAATCCAAAGGATTGGAGTTTACTGCGGTCTTTATTCCACAGATGAATCATAATAACTTTCCGTCAGCAAAGATGGGAGGAAAGAGTATTTGGCATGTGATAGAAAAGGATTGGATTCCAAATGCAGATAGATTTGCAGGAGGCATAGAAGAAGAACGTAAGTTATTTTATGTTGCTATTACACGTGCAAAGAAATTTTTATTCCTAACCCGATCTCCTGGGAATACAAGAGAGAAGAAAGTATCAGAGTTTATGGTAGAAGCGAAAGAATCTCCATATATGCTT
>HF987856.1:779-1005 GCA_000431135.1 Clostridium sp. CAG:590 | reverse complement strand
CTCTTTATTGGATTTCTGCAAGCTGGCTTTTAACATTTCAAGGGTTGTAGTGTCTATCGACATACCAGTATTGGTTTTTAGTTCTTCTAAATACTTACAAAGATAGTCGATAACCGTATGCTCTAGTACGGATTCATAGCATGATATATTGTGACAAGATTTGACTGGACATATGATCATGGATCGACAACGGTCCTGTGGTCTGCGTATCATTTTGTGGCCGCAT
>HF987856.1:0-661 GCA_000431135.1 Clostridium sp. CAG:590 | reverse complement strand
ACGGTTCGCCATAGGATATCATCAATGATCGGTTCGTGTAATCCCTCATAGATATTATAATGCTTATTCCGAGGACGGGAAGATTTCAGAGTTCCGCCTTCAGTAGTTTTGACAACTGCTCGCGCGCCCCTCTTGATCTTGCCGTTGTATACCGGATTCTGGAGTATAGAGCATACGGTGTTATAAGTCCAATGATCACCTGGAGCCGGTATATTCATATTATTGAGATAGTCAGAGATAGAAGAGTATCCCATACCATCACGATATAAGGTGTATATCATGCGTACAACCTTTCCCTGCTCCGGAACAATACGCAGACTATAGCCTTTTTCGTGTTCTAACTTATATCGTTCGTATCCGTATGGCACCTTGTTATAAACCCACTTTCCCTCCTGGCAGGATTGAAGAACACCTCTTTGTTGACGTTTGGTAATGGCTTTGTATTCTCTACGTGACTGGAATAAGCCGTATTCAAAGAACTCTTCGTCGTATTCGTCATTGGGATTGTATACCTTATATGGAGTGATGATCTTAGTGTTGGAGAACTTAAACACCTGTGCAATGATGCCCTGATCTATGGTGGCACCACGCGAGAGACGTTCGACTTCCATTACCAGAACCCCTTCCCACATTCCGGCTTCTGCATCCTGAAGCATCTGTT
>HF987855.1:58125-60067 GCA_000431135.1 Clostridium sp. CAG:590 | reverse complement strand
TCATAAATGCATTATTTCCGATTGGCTGAATCTCCAAATAATCGTAAAATTTTACAATACGATCAATCTCATCCTCTTCTGCACCGCTTACGATCGCCCGGAACAATTCACCCGCCTCACAGGCAGAACCTAAGATCAGACCTTCCCTATATTTCTGGATCAGACTCTTCGGCATCAGCGGCCTACGATGAAAATAATTCACATGTGATGCAGAGATCAGACGGTTCAGATTTACTCGTCCTATCTCATTTTTTGCCAATATAATTCCATGGTATGATTTACTTTTCCGGATATTCTCTTCCGAAGCTTCTCCCAAATTATTCAGCTCATCTACTGTATGGATTCCTCGTTCCTTCAACATCTGAAGAAATCGGACGAATATCTCTGCGGTCGCCTCGGCATCATCCACCGCTCTGTGGTGATTTTCCAACTTAATGCCCAAATGCTTACAGATACGATCCAACGTGAATTTACCAAGCTCCGGACACAACACATGTGCAATTGTCATGGTATCCGCTATCGTACTGTGAAAATCCAATCCCAGATCCATTGCATATTTCTTAATAAATCCGGTATCAAACTGTGCATTATGTGCTACAACGACACTATCCCCGATAAATTCCAGAAAACGCGGAAGGATCACTTCAATTGTCTCCGCATCCATTACCATTTCATCAGTAATTGACGTAAGCTTCGTAATATTGTAAGGAATCGGCACTTCCGGATTGATAAACTCTGAAAAACGATCCACAATCTCGCCACCGACTACCTTAACGGCTCCAATCTCTATGATCTTACAAAACTTTGTATTCAAACCGGTTGTCTCGATATCAAATACCACATAACTGTCATCTAACGACTGACCTTGCGGATGGATAACAAAATCCTTCATATCGTCCACAAAATAGCCTTCCACACCATAAATGATCTTAAACGGATCATCTTTCTTGATACAATGATTTGCTACCGGAAATGCCTGTGCTACACCGTGATCTGTAATCGCAATCGCTTTATGTCCCCAGCCTTTTGCCCGGCTGATGATTGCACCGACATCCACTACACTATCATTATCACTGTATACGGTATGCATATGCAGTTCTACACGTTTATCCATCGCATTATCCTGCCGCTTCACCGTAAAGTCCGGGATTGGCTTAATTCCGGTGATTGAATTCAACGTTACCTCCCGCACATATGTGTCATATGCCGGAACACCTTTTACCAGATAGAATCCGCCTGTCTTAAAATCATCTTTTAACAGACTCCAGTCATCTTTTGTCACAAAGATCTTGCCCGCAATAGAATCCGTAAAATCCGTAATAGAAAATGTGATCAACAGCTTCTCATTACGCAGTTCCCGTTCTTCCATTTCAAAGATCTTACCTTTGACAACCGTGTCGCCGATTCCTTCTGCAATCTCTGAGATTGCGATTTGATCTCCCTCCACATTTCTTCCGTAGATAACATCCGGATCTGCCACTCTGGTTCGTCCATATGCAGATCTTCCCCAATTTCCTTCTTTCGGAGTCTTCTTCTCAAATCCATTATTACCGGATGGCTTTTTCTCAACCGGCTGTGATTTCTTTGACTCTTCTTTGGTCTGTTCCGTATTGGCAGAAGCTTCTTTTGTCTCCTGTGCCGCTTCTTCTTCATTTTGCTGCACCTGTTCCATGATCTGATGGATCTCCTGCTTTAACCGATATTCATTCGCCTTCCGGTAGTCTTCTTTTTGCTGCTCTGTAAAATCAAATGTTACCTGGATTTCACAATCAAAACGATCCTTGAAGATTCGTTCCAGATATTGCTTGATCTCTTCTGATTTACTTTTTGCCAGAAAATTATCTTCCAATAACAGTGTGATTACGTTATCCTCTGCATGCCACTCCGCACGGCTCACCATACGATAAAGAACGGAAGACTCTACTGATAATTCAAAGAGTAT
>HF987855.1:53780-58111 GCA_000431135.1 Clostridium sp. CAG:590 | reverse complement strand
AGAGTATGCTCTCCCTGTAATAATTCTCTATCAGATTCTTGATCGTATATTGCTCAGATAACTGATAGTGTTCAAATAATTTCACTCGCATACTTCCCTGAAAAACAAACTCGCTCAGCATGTCTTCCATTCCATATATATCCTTTTTCGGAATCAATATTTTACTTTCGATATGTACTTGTAAGGTCTTAGCAGATTTGACCATCACTGCCTTCGTCACATATACATTTTCAAACATCTGACGATACTCAGCCGAACAGTCAAATCCGGGAAATACCTCAAAAAATAATCTTCGTTCTGCTACTGTTCCCAATGTTTCAACTCATCCTCTAATACGTTCAACAACTGATCTTCCGGTACTTTCTTAACGATCTCACCTTTCTTGATCAGTAATCCTTCACCATTTCCACCGGCAATTCCAAGATCCGCTTCCTTTGCTTCACCGGGACCATTAACAACACAGCCCATAACCGCAATCTTGATATTCAAATGCTCATAGTCTGCCGCAAGATTCTCTACCTGATTGGCAAGCCCGATCAGATCGATCGAAGTTCTTCCACACGTCGGGCAGGACACAACCTCAATTCCACCTGTCCGAAGTCCTAATGTCTTAAGGATCAATTTGGCAGATGTCACCTCATTGACCGGGTCACCCGTTAGTGATACACGGATCGTGTCTCCAATTCCCTGATGCAGTATAATTCCAAGACCAACCGCGGATTTGATATTGCCCCGAAGCAGCGTACCCGCCTCTGTAATTCCTACATGTAATGGATAATTGGTCTGTTGTGCGATCAGCTCATGTGCTTTTACGCACATCAACACATCGGAAGACTTAATACTGATCACCATATTATCAAAATCAAACTCCTCTAACATCCGGACTTTGTCTAACGCACTCTCTACAATTCCCTCGGCTGTTACACCATTATATTTGGCAACAAGTTCTTTTTCGAGAGAACCACTATTGACACCAACACGGATTGGTACATGATATCTTTTGGCTGCATCGACAACTTCTTTGATTCGCTCTTTTCCTCCAATGTTACCCGGATTGATACGGATCTTATCCGCACCATGTTCCATTGCAAGAATAGCAAGCCGGTAATCAAAATGAATATCCGCTACGATTGGAATATGGATTTGCTCCTTAATCGCTGAAAATGCCTTTGCAGCTTCCTCATTATTGGCAGTGGAACGAATAATATCACATCCGGCCTTCTCAAGCTGCAGGATCTGGTTTACCGTTGCCTTCACATCTTCTGTTTTTGTATTGGTCATAGACTGGATCAGAATCGGATTGCCGCCTCCGATCACCTTATCTCCAATATGAACTACCTTCGTATGTTCTCTCATATCTGCACACTTTCTTCCCTATCTGTTCTTTTCCTATCCAAGGATCTTAAATATATCCTGGAACATAACAATTACCATCAGTCCCATCAACAACGCCAGACCGATTCCATTTACCAAAGCTTCTTTATCGGTTGGAAGTTTCTTTCGGAAAATGCCCTCGATCAATAACAATAACGTTCTTCCACCATCCAGAGCCGGTAATGGCAACAGATTCATTACACCAAGATTAGCACTTAACAGGATACAGAAATTGATCATATTCAATACAACATTAAATATTGCAATTGAAGTATCTCCCTGTGCACTTTCTTTGGCTTGATTGATCGTATCATTCATCATGGATACAATCCCCACCGGACCGGACAGATTCTGAAAACCTAATTTCCCACTGATCAGATATTCCAGACTTAACATCGTTGTCTTAACCTGATACCGCAATTCTAACGCACTGTACTTGACGGTATCTACAATTCCACCCTTTACGCGGCTTCCGCCGTAAATACCCATTACATAACCCGTATCCGTTTTGCGCGGTTGAAACTGAACCGTTACATCCTTTCCATCGCGGTCAACCTGTAATGTCACTTTCTTTCCTGTCTTATTAAACTGTGAATACACTAATACTTCACGGTAATTATATACCCGGTGTCCGTTATACCTTGTAATGACATCGCCTTCTTGCAATCCTGCTTCCTGTGCCGGACTACCATCCGAAAACTTCGTAATCGTCGGTTTATCAAAACCACAAAGTCCGATCAATACAATTGCCAGGACAAATGCAAGAATAAAGTTAAACACCGGACCTGCGATCACAACCGAAATTCTTGCCCACACAGATTTGGTACTGAAAGAATGCTCATCCGCTACATCTTCTTCCTCTCCAAGCATTGCACAGAAACCACCCATCGGAATTGCCCGGATAGAGTACTTGGTCTCTTTTTTACGAAACGAAAACAACGTTGGTCCCATACCGACTGCGAATTCATTTACATATATACCATTCAGCTTTGCAAAAAGAAAATGCCCTAACTCATGAAAAAATACGATTGCCCCAAAAACGAGCAATCCAATAATTACATTAATTATGGTACTCATGATATCCACCTGCTCTCAATTGTTTCATATACCCATTGTTCCGTTTCAAGAATCTCTTCTACACTCGGATTCTCAATCACTTTGTGCTGATCCATGCAAAAACGGATCATATCATAGATTTCCAAGAAACGGACTGTTTTATTCAGGAACTTTGCAACTGCTAATTCATTGGCAGCATTTAATACGGTTGGCATACTTCCACCTACGTTAATTGCTTCGTATGCATATTTCAGTCCTAAAAATGTATCAATATCCGGTTTCTCAAATGTTATCTGCGAAAGCGTCTCGAAATTCAGACGTTTTCCATCTAAATATACTCTTTTCGGATAATATAACGCATATTGAATCGGAAGTCTCATATCCGGTGTTCCAAGCTGCGCCATTACAGCGCCATCCTCAAATTCCACCATAGAATGAATGATACTCTGTGGCTGGACAACGACCTGAATTTGTTCCGGCTGCACACCAAATAACCACTTTGCCTCAATTACTTCCAGACCTTTATTCACCATCGTTGCAGAATCAATGGTAATCTTTTTCCCCATTGACCAGTTTGGATGTCGTAATGCCTGATCTAATGTTACAAGTTCCAAATCTTTCTTTGTTCTACCTCGGAACGGTCCACCGGATGCCGTCAGAAGGATCTTATGGATCGAATTCTCCCGTTCACCATGGAGACATTGAAAGATTGCAGAATGTTCGCTGTCAACCGGTAAGATCGATACATTACACTCCGCTGCAAGTGGCATAATAATATGACCTGCCGTTACCAGCGTCTCCTTATTCGCCAGACCGATATCTTTTCCCGCCTTGATCGCTGCAATTGTAGGACGGATTCCGATCATACCTACGACTGCGGTCACTAGAATATCGGAAGATGCAATTGTTGCAACCTGCAACAGACCATCCATTCCTGATACTACTTTAACTGCCGGGGTAACATCCGCCACTGCTGTACGCAATTCTTTCGCTTTCGATTCACTCCATACCGCAACAAGTTCCGGATGAAATTCCCGGATCTGTTCCTCTAACAATATAATATTACTTCCCGCCGAAATTGCGACTAATTTCAAATCATCATTATGTCGTATAACATCTAATGTCTGTGTTCCAATGGAACCGGTTGAGCCTAATATAGCAATATTCTTCATATCTCATTCCCTCTACTGTATCGTATTGACGATCACAATCAAATAGTATAAGATCGGTGCAGCAAAAAATACACTGTCAAATCGATCCAGAATTCCACCATGTCCCGGAATCAGATGGCTGTAATCTTTGATCTCATGGTTTCTCTTAATTGCAGATGCTGCTAGATCTCCGATAACAGACGGAATTGCTGTAATCGCTGCTATCAATGCACAATATCCTTCCGAAAACGGAATTCCGTCGGTAAATGCATATCCAAACACAAATCCAAGCAAAGCTGCCCCGACAATTCCACCAACAAATCCCTCTACACTCTTATTCGGACTTACCTTTGGAGAAAACTTGTGTTTACCAATCTTGCGTCCAACAAGATATGCAAATACGTCATTTCCCCAGCTTGCGATCAGTATATAGAACGAAAGCAGCATGCCGCCCTCCATCTCCCGAACCCGGAATACAAACGATAATAAAACCGCTGCATACAAAAATGCAAATATCGAACCGGTTACATCCGTGTCCTTATATTTCGGAAATGCCACAACATAACATGTCAACAATAATAAGATCAGAAAAATGATCATCGGAATAATAAAACGTTCCTGTTGGATATACAACAACACATACAATCCAACCGTTGCAATGTAGTCCAGAAAAGCAAAAGGTGTCTTCTCAAGCGAATACACCTTCATCAATTCATACACCCCAAAAACGGAGATTACGGTCAGAATTCC
>HF987855.1:44706-53757 GCA_000431135.1 Clostridium sp. CAG:590 | reverse complement strand
GCTGTTACAATTCCTCCTGATAATAACGTAATCAACGTAATAGTGGCAACAAAAAAGCCACCGATCAAACGCTCCTTCATAAAATATCATACCCCGCCAAATCGACGTTCCCTTCCGTTATAATATCGAATTGCTGTAAGCAAATCTTCTTTGGTAAAATCCGGCCATAATACATCTGTAAAATAAAACTCTGTATAGGCAAGCTGCCATGGCAGGAAATTGGATAACCGTTCTTCCCCACTCGTACGGATCAACAGATCCGGATCCGGCAATCCTGCAGTGTCCAGATAATCACTGATCAGATCTTCGGTAATCGCATCACATGCAATCTTTCCATCTCTGGCATCCTCTGCAATCCTTGTCACCGCTCTGCGGATCTCATCTCTGCCACCATAATTGATCGCAATTGTAAATTTGAGACCTGTTGCATCCTTCGTCTTCTCCTCTAACTCATTAATCCTTGTAACAAGTTTGCGATCCAATCCGGTCTTATCTCCAATTACGCGGACACACATATTATTCTTCGTTGACCGTTCAATACAGTCAATCAGATATTTTGCAAGTAACTTCATCAAGGCATCTACTTCATCTTTGGAACGTTTCCAGTTCTCTGTTGAAAATGCATACACTGTAATATATTCAATCCCCATATTATATCCATCTTCAATGATCTGTTCCACAGTCTTAGATCCCTGAACATGCCCGTAATTTCTAGGCATATTCCGCTTCTTTGCCCAACGTCCATTGCCATCTAATATAATTGCAACATGTTTGGGAACGTTTAACTGTTCTGCCCTGATTGCCTCTAAAATACTCTCCAAATCAGCCTCCTGCTTATACGGTCATAATCTCTTTTGACTTGTTCTCAATTGTCTTCTCAATCTTATCTACATACTTATCGGTAAGCTTCTGAACCTGATCTTCATAATCTTTCTGCTCATCTTCTGAGATCTCATTTGCCTTTAACTGCTTCTTAATATGGTCATTTGCATCTCTTCGGATATTACGGACTGCAACTTTTGCATTCTCGCCCTTTTTCTTAATGTCTTTTACAAGATCTTTACGACGCTCCTCTGTCAATTCCGGGAAATTCAAAATAATAGATTTTCCATCATTATTCGGTGTTAATCCAAGATCAGAACACAGAATTGCTTTCTCAATATCCTTTAATAAAGAGGTCTCCCATGGTGTGATCAAAATGGTTCTTGCTTCCGGAACGCTGACATTACCAACCTGCTGAAGTGGGGTTGGTACACCATAATATTCCACCTTGATATTGTTCAAAATGTTTGGATTTGCACGGCCAGCGCGAATATTACTATATTCATTCTCCAAACTCTCTAATGACTTCTCCATCTTTTCTTCAAACTGTTTTAACATATGATAATCCTCCTAAAAATATTCTTTGATATATTACGATTCAATATAGGTTCCGTTTGATCTGCCGGTCATCGCCTTTATGATACTGTCCTCATCATTCAGACCAAACAACATCATCGGCATATGATTTTCCATAGCAAGTACCGCAGAAGCAAGGTCAATTACTCCTAACTGCTGATCCACAATGTCTTTCATGTTCATTGTGTCGTATTTCTTTGCATTCGGATTCGTCTTCGGATCACTGTCATAGACACCGTCAATTGCTTTTCCGGATAAAATGACATCTGCCTCGATCTCAATCGCCATCAATACCGTTGACATATCTGTTGAAAAATACGGATGTCCGGTTCCTCCTGCGAAGAACACAACTTCCTGATGCTCTAATGCCGCAACCGCTTCATCTTTACGGAATAATTCTGTTACATTACCACACACAAATGGTGACATGATTCTTGTCTTTAATCCGACTGTGCGGAACATATCTGCTGCATAAATGCAATTCATGACTGTTGCAAGCATTCCAATCTGATCTGCCTTTACACGATCCATATTCTCAGAAGTTCTTCCTCTCCAGAAATTACCTCCTCCAATTACAATCGCTACCTGTTTGCCTTCCTCAACAGCACCTTTTACCTGTCTTGCTACTTCAAGCACTGTCTTCTCATCGAAACCCTGATGCTTGTCACCTGCTAATGCTTCACCACTTAATTTCAGTAAAATACGATTTGCTTCCATAGTACACTCCTACCTGTATATTTTCATTCTATCAGTAATTTCTTAAGCAAAGAAACTCTTCACATCAATATCGGAATAACTCTGTGAGCAGAATCCCTCAATTACAGCTCCGTTATTAATCTGAACAGAACGTGATTTGATATTACCCATGATCACTGCGGTAGAATCTACGATAACCGGACCCTTTACATCAATGTCACCGTTTACCGCACCCGCAATTACTGCGGACTCACCTTCAATGCTTCCGATGATCATAGAACCTACTCCAACCTTTACGCTTCCGTATGATTTGATGTTGCCTTCGATTCTGGCACCATTTGCATACAATTCACCGGAAGTAATGTCACCTTTTACATTTCCACCAACAACAACTTTTCCTTTACAGCTTACGGAACCTTCAATTGTTCCAATAACATCTACCGATCCTTCTGTCTCCAAATCACCGGTCAGCTTCGTTCCCTTTGTGATATATGTAGTTTCTGTATCGGCATCCTCCAGATTATACGCATGTTCCTGCTCTAAATCGGTCTTTACGGATTCTGCTGTATGCATTGTTGTTACTTCTTTCTCTTCACTCATGATTGGTTCCTCCACTTCCTCAATCTTTTCTGTCTGAATCATATTCTCTGCTGATTCCATCACAGCATTTGTTACAGGCTCATCTGAAATCACTTCTTTTTCTATGATTTCCGGTTCTGATTGTTCAATCACTTCTTCTGTCACTTCCGGTTCCGTAACTACTTCTTTCTCTATGATTTCCGGTTCTGATTGTTCAATCACTTCTTCTGTCACTTCCGGTTCCGGCTCCGTAACTACTTCTTCCTCTATGATTTCCGGCTCTGACTGTTCAATGACTTCTTCTACCACTACAGGTTCCGGCTCTGTAATCACTTCTTCCTCTATGACTTCCGGTTCTGACTGTTCAATGACTTCTTCTGCCACTTCCGGCTCCGGCTCTGATTCCGTTTCTGTAATAATTTCCGCTTCTTCTTTGTCCTTCAAACCATTCTTTACCCCGATCTGGTTCAACAACTCTTCCAACCCCGGATCAGCCACATGTGTTGTTTCCGGTTTCTTTTCCTCCGGGATAGATTCTTCTAACTGGCTTAACAGATCATCTACCGATAATTCCTCCGGTTCATGTCTTTCTGCCTCTTTTGGCACCTCTGTTACCTTATTCTCTTTCTGTTCTTCCTGTTGAACAGATAACTGATTCAGAAGTTCCTCCACTGACATATCCATTGTATTCACTTCCATATCATCCTTAATCAGATTCTGCACATCATCTTCCGTAGAATTGTCTTCATATAATTCATGATTCAACAGATCGTCAATCTGGTCAGACATATCTTCCGGAGCAATATCCACATCTTCCGAATCTTGGGATGCCGAAACTTTCTGTTCAGTCTCCTTTGATTTTGATACAGTCTTTTTTGTTTTCTTTGGTTTCTCCTTCTTCGGAGTTTCAACCACTTCATCTTCTGATTCTGTGTCATCCTCATACATCTCATTTCCATCCGGCATCAATTCATTCATTGCCTGGGTAAAATCTGCTTTGAAATCTTTAAAAAAACTCATATTGTCCTCCATCTATCTATATTGTACATCCTATCATCCTCCCGGCTATATATCCAAAGAATATTCCACCTGTACAGATGAATACAACTTGTCAATCTGATCCTGCAGATGCATAACCTTTATTACAAGTACAAGATTCAAAACAACGGACGATAGTAACAGCAACACTGCACACGCAATAATAAATTGTTTCATTCGCTGTACCCGCCGGTTCCTTGCCATCATCTGTTTCTGTGTCGTTTGTTTTTGATTACTCATTGGTTATATTCATTTCCTTTCGTATAGGATTTCCAACATCTAACACTTTTACACGGTTAGATAAGATTATAACATAGTTTGTATGAAAATGGAACATTTTTTGCACACCGATTCTTCCATTCCTACCAGAATACGCAAAGAAAAAAGATGCTGAACACTCAGCATCTTTCTCTAAACACATATCGCTATTCATTGTGTATATGCAACTTCTTAAGCTTCAATGATTTCTTTCTTATTGTAGCTGCCACACTTCTTACAAACTCTATGAGGAACCATTAACTCTCCACACTTAGAACATTTCACTAAAGTTGGAGCGGTCATCTTCCAGTTTGCTCTTCTCTTATCTCTTCTTCCTTTTGAAGATTTGTTCTTTGGACAGATAGACATATTTCACACCTCCTTAAATTGATTGAAGATATCACTAAAAACTGCCATTCTTGGATCTGGAACCGTCTGGTCACAATTACATGTGCTCTTATTCAGATTGGTTCCACACACCTTGCAGATTCCCTTACAATCCTCTTTGCAGAGTACATTCATAGGAATAATGGTGAATAACTCATCCAAAACGAGCCTGTCTATATCCAGAGTACAGTCTTCGATATAACATATTTCATCTGTTTCAGAAGCATCATCTGTATACGCTTCTTTCTTCTCAACATTCACAGTCCGGCATATTGTAAGCGGATACTCACACATTACATCATCCAAACATCTGCTACAGCTGCGCTTTGCTTCAATCGTAAGATTACACTGTATCTGTACAACATTCTTCTCTAAGCATTTCAAAGTTACACAAAATGGCTCTTTACTGTTAAGCACCAACTGTTCACCTTGAAAATCTTCCTGCAACTGCTCAAGTGATGTTTCTATTGACATTTCTTTGCCAACAACTGTCAAAACGTCATATAAGTTTATGTTCATTTTCTAATCTCCTAAACTCACACGTCAGCTATTATACCTATTTCAAACAACTTTGTCAACAAATTTCTTAAGTTTTTTACAAGAATACCTACAATATCTTGTTAGATTGATCTCTCTAACCTACTAGAGCAACCGTCTCTCTCGCAATCGCCAGCTCTTCATTCGTTGGAATTACATACACAGCAACCTTTGAATCATCCGTTGAAAGTTTGATTTCTTCTCCTCTTACTGCATTGGCCTTATCATCAATTGTAATTCCAAGATATCCCAGATAATCACAAATAGCTTTTCGGACTTTAAAATTATTCTCACCGATACCCGCTGTAAATGCAATTGCATCCACTCCGTTCATTGCTGCTACATAAGAGCCGATATACTGCGCTGCACGATATGCAAACATATCCAATGCTACTGTTGCACGCTCGTTTCCATCCATACTTGCTGCATCCAGATCGCGGAAATCACTGGATACACCGGAAATTCCTTCTACACCTGATTTCTTATTCAATATATTCAATACTTCATCTAAAGAGCATTCTAACTTACCCGTCAAAAACTGAACAACCGCAGGATCTACACTACCACTTCGTGTTCCCATGATCAATCCATCCAACGGTGTAAATCCCATACTGGTATCAACAGATTGACCATTCTGTACAGCCGTAATAGAAGATCCATTTCCCAAATGGCAAATGATCACCTTGGATTCTGTATCCTTTTTCCCTAAAATCTCAAGCAGTCTCTTCGATACAAAACTATGAGAAGTTCCATGAAATCCATATTTACGAACCTTGTACTGCTCATAATATTCATATGGCAGACCATATAAATATGCTTTTTTCGGCATTGTCTGATGAAATGCAGTATCAAATACAGCAACCATCGGTACATTCGGCATCAATGCTTTGCATGCTGAAATACCGATCAGATTAGCAGGATTATGTAACGGTGCAAGATCATTACATTCTTCAATTGCTTTTATAACTTCATCCGTGATTACAACAGACTGTGCAAATTTCTCTCCACCATGAACAATACGATGTCCCACTGCATCAATCTGTGAAAGGTTGTCGATCACACCGGACACCGGATCCGTCAACGCTTCCAATACATAAGAAACTGCACTCTTATGATCCGGCATTGCAACTTCTTTTACAACAGACTCCTTACCGGTTGGCTTATGTGTCAACCGTCCGTCAATTCCTATTCTTTCGCATAATCCTTTTGCGATAACTTCTTCCGTATCAGAATTGATCAACTGATATTTCAAGGAAGAACTGCCACAATTAACAACGAATACATTCATTTTCTTTCCTCCATTAATAAATCATTGCTATAATATCGAACGTATGGTGTAAACCATGCGTAATATACATCCGTTATCCAATCTTCTCGATAGTACCATCATCCACGTTGATCTGATGTCTTCCATGTTCTTTTGCATAATACATACACCAGTCCGCACGTTTCAACAGTTCGTCCGGATTCTTACATACTTCCGGATATGCAGTCAATCCAATACTGACACTCATCGGAATATCATATTCATTATAATGAACCACTTGTTTGCAGATCTCTTCGAACAATTCCTCAATAATCGGTTGTGCAATCTCTAACTTACGTCCCGGAAGTGCTGCCACAAATTCCTCACCGCCATATCGGCAGACATACCCATTGTACTTATCAATACATTGTTCTGCTACCGAAGCAATCCGCTTGATCACTTCATCCCCTGCCAAATGTCCATATGTATCATTTACACTCTTGAATTTGTCAATATCAAACAATGCAACACTCATGCATCCATTCTTCTCTGTAATATGCTGTACAGATTGTTTGAATAACTCATTAAAATAAATACGATTGTTAATTCCTGTCAATCCATCTTTTCTTGCCATATTCTGCATGTTGTTATAAATGTTTGCATTACTGATTGCAATGTCATACTGGGCAATAATTGCATTGTAAAAAGACATGGAAGATGAAAAGAGGTTCCTGCGCTCATCACCAATCATAAATAATCCGTAGCTTTCCTCATCTGTACCCAACAACTTGATATATACCGAATTGATATTCACATCCTGTAAAAACGGAATCTCCTCCTTTAGATTCTCATGCAGTATAACTTCTGATTTACGATCTGCGAGCATTTCAAGATAAGTACTCTCCATCTGATCTTTGATCTTCCCCTGTAACTGACCAATATTCGTCTTAATTACATAATTAGCATGTTTGTTCAGATATACATTCTCCTTGATATATACTGCACAAAATCCTAATTTTTTAACTGCCATGATAGAATCTGTGATCTGATTTGATATCTTGGGTACCTCAAATGAAGAAGCAATATAATGCATGATCTCTGCCTGCGCTTTCATCTCTTCATTTGCTTCCTTGATCTGTTTGTTAGCTCTTTGCAGATCAAGTTTTTGGATATTTAACTGATTATTGGTATTCTTAAGCTTATTCTGCATGTTCAGAATATCTTCATTCTTCTCAACAATACGTGTAAGCCGGTTCCGTTCATCCAATATAATATCATCTTTGTGTGTTATATACTCCACCAGTTTCATTGCTTCTGTGATCAATACAAGCAGCAACATCAGCATATCAAAGAATAAAAACATCCACTGATCACTCGAATGCATCGACATCCGTACAAACACAATGATCACTACCGGAGAACCAACTCCTGCCAGACAAAACACCGCTTTTGCCTTATCGGATACCTCCATAGACAAAAAGAAATCAACAATAAACATAAGCAGCAATGCAATGATCATAATTCCAGAATCCACAGTCCCATGGAAAAATGCCAGCATAATCGTCGCAAACAGACATTGTATGTATCTTGCCACGCGTAATACCGTAAGACTCTTCATGCAGTCAGTATGATAGAGTATCTCTTCAATTATCTCACACAACATCAAAAAGACTAATATACACACTGTCGTACTTATCTGAATCTCCTTGCTCTCGAATTGCAGCAAGAGTCTCTGTAAGAAAAACACAATGTATATTACCCTATGCATTGCCATCCCACTCTTTTGTAAATCAAATAATGAGTCACTATCCATGTTCTAGTCCTTCCAATACAATTCTATATTCGCACCCTCATGCAGTGCACTAAAATGTTCTGCGTCATCCCCATCAATTTTCTGAACTAACGTTGTTCCCTTCACGCTCTTCAGATCAAACGCATACTTTTCAAAAATATCCACAAAAACATAGTTTGCTTTACCTGTTAAGGATACCGGTGTTCCATTCACTACAACATGCATATCAACCGGTGCCTGATGTTTGTTTGCATCTACCTGTTCTATCCATTGATCTACCGGCGTCTTTTCTTCAGCCGTAGAGACTGACTCAACCATCTCCGGTATATCTGTTTCTGCATTATCCGCCACCTGTGATTCCGCAATTTCTTCTTCCGGTTCTATCACTTCTTCCGTAACAAACCGTTCCGCTTTGTATATCTCTTCCCGATCGATCCACGCAACGTTAAAGTTCTCATAAATCTTAGTATCTGCATTTGCCCTGGCACCATTAACAAAAACTTCATGTGGCGTCTCAATATCCATAAACTGCATTAACTGACTTAATGTATAATAGTTATAAATCTCAATCTTATCACCATCGTTCACTTCATAGAATTCAGAAGTGATCTCACCATTCACCCCGGCACACTTCGGACAGATTACTTCTCTGTCATTCACAATAAATGTGATCGTATCATCTAAATCCGCAATCTCTCTAAGAAGTGTTTTTGCCTCTTCTCCCTTTGTGGAAGGAGTGATCATCAACTGATCTCCCGCCTGAATTGCATGATTCATTCCTGTTTCGCTTCCATTTAATTCAATATGTGCTGGTTCTCCCTGCCGGCCACGAACAAAACGTTTCTTTCCATTCAGTATATAGTGAAGATCGTCACCACGTTTTGGAAAAACATCCTCATTGGACAATCCATATGCAAGTGCTGCGTCAAACACTGTGAGCTTATCGTTATCATAAAGCTTCACCTTCGTGCCATTCACATTAATAAATATAAACTGATTCTTTTGATTATAAAAGTTCAGGCAGATACCAATCGGTGTAACCAAAAGCGGATCTTTCTTTACACCTTCCACCTGTATATCAACAAAACCAAGCACCTCTTCTCCCCGCAGTGCCACACGC
>HF987855.1:15488-44679 GCA_000431135.1 Clostridium sp. CAG:590 | reverse complement strand
TTCCGGAAGTTCTAAATATTGTGCGAGTCTGGAAGTAAATCCCGGAATCTTACCTCCTCCACCGACAACAAATGCCGCCGATACCGGATGTTCCCCATTCAGATGAATGATCTGTTCCGCAATCTTTGAGGTAATATCATCTATCACTTCATCTACCACATCATATACTTCCTGCGGTGTGATCTTATGACTGATTCCCATAATATCTTTGTATGTAAGACTCTTTCGCTTGGGACTGATCAGCTTAATCTTCTCCGCTGTATCAAAATCAACCAGATACTTCTGAATCAGACATTCTGTAATCTCATCACCTGCTTTGGGAAGCATACCGTATCCTATAATGCTTCCATCCTTGGTAATACAGATATCGGATGTACCGGCACCGACATCAATCAAAGCAATGTTCAACAACCGGAAATTCTCCGGTATGGCTACCTGAATTGCCGCAATCGGCTCCAATGTCAGATTCGATACTTCTAAGTCTGCCTGATCAACCGCTGCATACAATCCATCTACTACTTCCTCCGGCAAAAATGTCGCCAATACATCTGCCCCAATCGTATGTGCTTTGTGCCCTTCCAGATTACCGATCTCATATCCATTCAGATAATAACGGATCACCGTATAGCCAACGCAGAAGAATTTGACATCCGTATCGTTATCCTTAAGCATCTCTTCATGTGCAACTTCCACTCCGATCATCTCTAACGAATGAATATATTCCTGGTTCACAACCGTTGTATCCTGAAAATCATAATTGGCTTTTCCTACTGCGGTCTTCAGCACTCTGCCTGCTGCTGCTATACATACTTCTTTTAATTTTCTTCCATCCAACTGGGATTCAAGCTGTTCCTTCACTTCAACAATCTCTTCGCCAATCTTGTGAATATCGTGAATCTGACCATCTAACATCGCGCGTGTATCATGATACCGAACAGTCTGTGCAACGATATGAAATTGTTTTCCTTCCTGATATCCTACCGTACCAACAATACTTCTGGTTCCAATATCAAGACCAAACACCAATGGTTCCGGATATTTTGTCAGTGTTGCCATAACCTTTATCCCCTTCACAGGGCATAATTGCCCTTATAATCTACATATAGGTTCAGTATACCACATTATCTAGGTGAAAACAATAATTGCTTTACTATATTTGCTGTATTTTCAACACTTTCCTCATTGTTAATTACTATGTCACAATTCTTTTTATAAAAATCTTCCGTTGCCTGGTTCTCTATGACTTTTTCATATTTTTCAACCGTTCCTCCCCGGCCTGCTACCAGCCTTTTCAGCCGTTTTGCACGATTTACATATATATACCATAATTCATCGCAGATCTCCTTATATCCATCTTCGATCAAAAGAGCTGCCTCTATGACATAAAATGCCACTTTTCCTTCTTTCTTTTTACTGTCAATATCCGCTAAAATATATTCCTTTACAGCCGGATGCACGATCTGGTTCAGGCTTTGCAGCTCCTTTTCATCTGCAAACACCAGACTGCCAAGCTTTGTGCGATCAATCTCTTTCTGATCATCCAAAATCCCGGTTCCAAAATGTTCAAGAATTCTCTGATATGCCATTTCTCCCTGTCTCATCAACTGATGTGCTAATTTGTCTGTTTCTACAACGTAAGCACCACATTCTTTCTCCATTATCCGAAGAATTGTACTTTTTCCTGTGCCAATTCCTCCTGTCAAGCCTATAATCCTCATATCACAGCATCCCTTTCCATAATGTCTTCCCGTTACTTTGCCTCATACCATGTATCGCCAACGCTGACACTGACCGATAACGGCACTTTCAGATCCGCTGCATGCATCATTTCCTCTACAAGTATCTGCTTCACCTGTTCGATCTCATCCTTATGTGTCTCGATCAATAATTCATCATGAATCTGCAAAATAAGTGAAGATTTCATATTTTCCTTATGCAATCTCTCATTTACACGGATCATCGCAATTTTAATAATATCTGCAGCAGTCCCTTGAATCGGTGAATTCATCGCAACCCGCTCTCCAAAACTTCTCTGCATGAAGTTAGAGGAAGAAAGTTCCGGAATATAACGGATTCTTCCAAACATCGTATGTGTCATTCCGGTCTTTTTTGCTTTTTCGACGGTTTCATCCAGAAAATGTTTGACACCCGGATAGGTTGCAAAATAACTTTCGATGTAAGATGCCGCCTCTTTTTTGGAAATATTCAGATCTTCTGCTAATCCAAATGAACTGATGCCATATACAATACCAAAATTGACTGCTTTTGCATTTCGACGCATCAGATCATCCACTTCATCAATTGGAACACCAAATACCTGCGATGCGGTAAGGGCATGAATATCCTGATTATCATGATATGCCTGAATCAATTTTTCATCATTTGAAAAATGTGCCAGTACCCGCAATTCAATCTGTGAATAATCTGCATCCACAAATACATAATCCTCTTTGGGAATGAACACTTTCCGGATCTGCCGCCCGAGTTCCGTACGCATCGGTATATTCTGCAAATTCGGTTCCGTTGAACTGATTCTTCCGGTTGCAGTGATCGTCTGGTTAAATGTTCCATGAATCCTTCCATCTGCACGGATAAAGGCTGCCAATCCATCCGCATATGTTGATTTCAATTTGGAAACCTGGCGGTAATCCAATACATCCGCTACGATCTGATAATCGTTTTTTAATCTATTCAAAACATCCACATTGGTAGAATATCCGGTTTTCGTCTTCTTCGCTCCCGGAAGTTTCAATTCATCAAATAATATTTCCCCTAATTGTTTCGGAGAATTAATATTAAACTCTTTTCCTGCTTCTGTATAAATTGCATTTGCAAGTGTATCAACCTGCTCACCTAACATTTTTCCATACTGCGAAAGGGCTTCCGCATCCACACGGATTCCTGCTTTTTCCATATGTCGCAAAACATATACCGTTGGCAGTTCTATCGTTTCATAAAGAGAATATTCCCCTGCTTCTTCTAATGCCTTTTTTAAAGGTTCCATCGCCATAAACGGCACACAAGTCTCATAGCCGATATAATCCATTGCTTTCTTTTCCTGTACCGTCATAACAGAAAGCACTTCTTTTTCTAACAATTCTTTTCTTGACGGAACGGTTACATTCAGATAATCTCTTGCAATATCATCATAGGCATATGTGTCTTTTGACGGATTGAGCAGATATGCAGCAACCGACGTATCAAAGATCCGGTCTTCAGACGCAACCGGAAATACCTTAAGCAGTGTCTTCAGGTCATTTGTGACCAAATAACACTTTTCATTTTTTTCGTATATCTCACGCAGTCTGCTAAAAATCAATTCTTCATTTACAAACATCGAACAAATGATAAAATATGCTTTTTTCCCATCCGTCGTAATCCCTGCGCCAATAAATTCTTTCTGTTCGATCAATACAAAAATTCCGCATTTACCACATGTGGAAATGTCTGAAAAATACTGCTCCATTTCCTGAAGATCTGAGACCAGAACCGTTTCAAATTCCAAAGAAGCAACTTTGTCATTCCCATCAAAATACTTGAGCAGACTCTTTAATTCCAGTTGTTTCACTAACTCATATGCTTCGTTTGTAAATAAATTTGCAAACATCATATCTTTAAAATCCTGTTCCAACGGAACGTCTAATTTGATCGTGGCCAATAATTTGCTCATCAATGCCTGTTCATAATATTCCGACAAGTTTTCCATTGCTTTTTTCGGCTTGATCTCTGCAATATGCTCATGTGCTTCCTCAATGCTGTGATATGCCGCAATGATCTTTCCAGCCGTCTTCTCTCCGATTCCCGGAACTCCCGGAATATTGTCGGACGCATCCCCCATAAGTCCCTTCATATCAATAAACTCTTTCGGAGTAACACCATATAACGCAAACACATCCTTGGCATGATAATTCTCTACCGTTGTCTGTCCACCCTTTGTCTTCGGAATCTTGATCAGGACTTTTTCCGTTGCCAGTTGCAAAAGGTCTCTGTCACCGGACAGAACCGTAACAAGCATCCCTGCTTCTTCTCCTCTTCTTGACATTGTTCCAAGAATATCGTCCGCTTCAAATCCCGGTGCTTCGATCACCGTCACATTCATAGCATGTAATAGTTCTTTGATTAGCGGAACCTGTTCCCGCAATTCATCCGGCATCCCTTTTCTGGTGCCTTTATACGCTTCAAACATCTTATGCCGGAACGTCTTCTCATGTACATCAAATGCAACCGCAAAATGTGTCGGCTGTTCCTCTTCGATCACTTTCATTACAATATTCACAAATCCCAAGACTGCATTTGTATGCTGTCCTTTTGAATTTGTCAGATCCGGCAAACCGTAAAATGCTCTGTTTAATATACTGTGTCCATCCACCAATAAAAGTTTGTCCATTTTCTTCCCTCATTGCTCTTTCAATTTACTATTCGATTACGACTCCTGCAAATTATAAGTCGTTATTTATTTAACGCATTATGTTCTCTGATCTTTTCATAAAAACTCTGTTCCGGCTGATCCTTTTCCACATTGATGTCCAACATGTGATCCTGCTCGTCCGGTTCAAATAAAACACCATCAAAGGTATCACTGAAATAATATTCCCCCTGTGCCTGTTTTAATTTGTTCTGTTCATCCTCATGCAACAGGTTCAGGAAGTTCACATATCCAAAAATTAAAAATCCCAATAATCCCAAAACGACAATACATACCGAAGACCGGAAAAATTCCTGTTTTTTCTTATTATGTTTCAATTCCCTGTTGATTCTCTCATCTAATTCTTTCGAGAAATCACGTGATAACGGAAGATTACTGTCTAACTGCCGCATGCCCTCTATCATCGTATAATATATGTTCAATTCTTCCTTGCAGTCTTTACATCTCGTAATATGCTTTAAAAAATCGGTCTTTTCCTCTTTTTCTAATTTGTTATCTATATATGCGATAATCTTAGACTGTGCTTCTAGACAATTCATTTAAAGACTCCCTTTCCATAAATGTCTTAAATGCCGTCGGTAATGCATACACATCATCTAGTTCCGAGCGTTTCACCCATTTAAGATTCTCTTTTCTCTTTCTGCATTCTATAAAATATGCTTTCATTCGCCATTCTACATGGCTGAATACATGTGTATACGGTATCTCCTTTTCAATTGAAACCGGTTCAAATCCTTCTTTGGCAATGTAGGATACTGCCTGCCTGGCATCCATCATCTCATCAGTATGATAAAATTCCCACATACCTGCTAACAATCCGGAATCAGACCTTTTCGAAATACCATAATAATCCCCGTCATGTAATACAAATACGGTTTTTTCTTCAATTCTTCTTTTTTTCTTCGCTTTTCTGACCGGCAGTTCCATAAATGTCTGCTCTTTGTACGCCTGACAGTACGGCTGTAACGGACATTGTGTACACTTAGGCATCCCATTCGGCACACATACCATCGCCCCTAATTCCATCCATGCCTGCGTCAAAAGACCACAGTCCCCGCTCTCGTATATCTGTTTTAATTCATTGCGGACATGTTTCCTTGTCTTCATTTCATCAATATTATCTGTACTGTTCTTAAGCCGTGCCCATACGCGCAATACATTCCCGTCTACTGCAGGTGTCGGTTGCTCATAACAGATTGAACAGATTGCCCCTGCCGTGTATTCCCCGATTCCGGAAAGACCTAAAACCTGTTCATATTCAACCGGAAATTGTCCGTGATATATCTCACAGATCTGTGTTGCAGCTTTTTTTAAGTTTCTGGCACGATTATAGTACCCTAATCCTTCCCATAATTTCAATAAGACATCATCATCCACATTCGCTAAATGTCCGACATCCGGCAATATCTCTAAAAATCTATCATAATATCCTTTAACAGCTTCTACTCTGGTCTGTTGCAGCATAATCTCTGAGATCCATATCTCATAAGGATCTTTTGTTTCTCTCCATCGAAGCTGTCTGTGTTCTCTCCGATACCAGTCAAGCAATGCCTGTTTGATCTTGTTCCACTCATTCATATTGAATCACCTGTTACATTTCATCACTTTTCCTATCATACCATTATTCCGTTTGATTTACAAATACATCTATATGCAAAATGATTCCAAAATTGTTCTTCATTTTTTCAAAAAATGTCTTGACAAAATTCCTGATTCCTATTATACTAACATTCGTTGGTTTCACAACAAGCCGGTGTGTCGGAATTGGCAGACGAGGCAGACTCAAAATCTGTTGATGGCAACATCGTATGGGTTCAAGTCCCATCACCGGCATCTTACGATAGCATTTTTGCTATCGTTTTTTATTGCACTTTTTTCGCTACGACCGCAAATCTTCCATCTGTAACATGGTAAGCACAGGTAGACAATGTGATCAATTTATCTCCATATGATACTTCAACTCCGGTATCTATGATCGACATATTTTTCAGATTCCTGACATACTGGTCAAATTCTTCTTTGCTTCCCGCATTTACAAATTCATAATATTTGAATTCTTTGGATTCTTCCGGAAGAATCTGACCACGGAAAAATGCAACTACTTCATATTTCCCGTCGCCATAGATCGTATCAAATGTAAATGTCTTATGCGCCTCATAAAAATCCTGATCCTCATATTTTAACAAATCATGGAACATTGTTCCTGCGTTCATATTATGCCCATAGATGATTACATTGTCTGTAGATGGTTCTATCTGGCAGTTAGCATCAACAAAAGGCAGTCCTGCCGCAGAATAATCCCCCTCAAAATTGCGGTGAATGTAATATTCCCCATCTTCCTTCGGAGCTGGCGTATACATAACCGGATAGTCAATATGTGTATCCGCAATCGTAAGCCAGCCAACAAAATCCGGGTTTTCCTTGTATAATTCCGCATATTTCTTCTGCACACTGACACCATTTACTTCCACCATATTAGACTTCTTTGTGTCCGGATCATTATCCGGGTTCACAGAATTATCAGTGATATCCTTACCAATCTGCTCCCTCAACTGATCAACTGCACCTTCACTTCTTGCGCTTACAATATAATAATAGGCCAGATAACCACCACATCCAACGGCAACTACAATGCATATAATCATCAAAATTGTTATCAGTTTCTTCTTCATAATCTTACCCTTCTATTCCTCATCATATTCCATTCTATGTTCTATTTATTCACCCTGCCACTACACTTACTATATCTATTACCGTTCACTATGAACGAAAAAAAGCCGGCGATCTAACCGACTTTCATTCTTAAAAATACTTCTTCGAGCCCCATAAGTTGCTCTGCTTCAAATCCTGATATTCACCATAGGCTTGCTCTAATATCTGCTTCTCATTTGGAAACTTCAATAAATGATATGCCTCATGATACTTATAATACCCGGAATCCATAAAGTACTCTTCTCTTTGAGGTTTGCTGTAATAACTGTCAGCCATCATCAGATACCAATGCACATCTTTGTTCACTACATCGTACGCGGTATTAAAAGTATAATTACTCTTATTCACATACTTAATGATCTGTGCCTGCACGCCGGTTTCTTCACGAACCTCGCGTAGCGCCGTCTCCTTGTACTCCTCGCCTTCTTCCACCGTTCCTTTCGGCAAAACCCAGCCCTCGTACTTATTCTTATAATTCTTATAAAGTAACAACACTTTACCTCTGAAGATTACCACACCACCACAGCTTACTGCTTCTATCATAGCTGTTCCTCCTAATAATTGGTGTGTTGCCTAATTAACTAAAGTATAGCAATTAATACCGCAAATGGCAAGATAATTATTCAGAAATATTATAATATGCATCAAACATTTTTCTGGCAATTGCAGATGCTTTTACTCCATTCACATCCGATTCCTCTACAACTACACTGATCGCAACTTCCGGATGATCCACACTTGTAAAACCAATAAACCACGAAAAATCATGTTCTCCATTGGCATATTCCGCTGTACCGGTCTTGCCTGCAGCTTCATAAGATGCATCTGAAAAGTAAGGCGCAGCCGTACCTTCTGTTACCACTTTTCGCATATATCCGGTCAGTGTATCAACCTCATCTGATGTCATTAACGTATCGTAAGATGCCGGAGAAAACTTTCTGATCCGTTTTCCTTTGTAATTTTCTACACTGTCGATCATATATGGTTTCATCATTAATCCGCCATTAGCAATCGTAGATACAATCATCGCATTATGAAGCGGTGTGATCAATGTATCGCCCTGACCAAATGCCGTCTGTGGAATATAACCTTTATCAGATTTACCATCTAACACAAACCGGCTGTTTGCACTCGCATCCGTATACGGCAATGACTGGTTAAACAAAAAACTTTCTAAGGTGTCTCTCCACTTGTTCACATTCAACTGCGTTCCAATATCCGCAAACGCCTGATTACAGGAATTAGCCAGTGCTTCTGACAGATCCTGTTCTCCATGCGTTTTATTGTCATAACAATGAACCGTTACCCCGTTAAAAACTGCCTGTGATTGCGAACAATCATACGTATATTTGCTATATTTGCGATTCTGACGCATAAAGGAAAGCGTCGTCAATACCTTAAATGTAGAACCCGGTGGATACAATCCCTGTGTGGCACGATTGAGTAACACCGAACTGGTCGAACCTTCACTATTGGCTTCTTCCCACACTGTATCAATATCATTTGGATCAAAATCCGGCTTGGACACCATTGCAAGAATCCTTCCGGTATCCGGCTCTAGCAAAACAACTGCACCATCCGCTTCTCCTAATGCATCATAAGCCGTCTTCTGGAGTTCGTAATTCAACGTAGTAACAACGGTATCCCCTTCATTCTGTTCCTCTCTTAATGTATGAACGGCTCTTTCTAAAATATTCGCATGACTCTTCATCAGATAATAATTGCCAACTAATTCCACGCCGGCTTTGGTATATTCCGAATATCCCACCGCATGTGCAAACAGATCATCATATGGATAATATCGTTTTCCATTCTTGTTCGTTGCCACCGTCTTACCGTCCTTTGTGACAATATCTCCACGGTCTACATCCGCTGCATAACTGTCCAATCTTGTGTTCGCGGCATTCGCAATCACTTCATCTTTTTGAGTGATCATAAAATGAAGGATATATGCGATCAGACCTATCACCAAAAATCCACACAAATACGTCATACCAATGATCGGACGATTCATCTTTTCATTGATCTTATCGATCTTTTCCTCTTTTTCAATAAAAGCCTGCTGCTCCGGAGTTAGGAGCCTTGTGTCCAGCTCTTTTTTCTTACGCCCTCTGCGCTGTTTTTTCAATGTCTCTTCTTTCTTCTTCAATCTTCTTTGCCTCTTTATTTTCAATTGTACTGATTCCCTGCATGATTGAGAACATAACAAGGGAACTTAACACCGAGCTTCCTCCATAACTGACAAGCGGAATCGTAACACCCGTTGACGGGATGAATTTGGTAACACCGCCAATTGACAAAAATGTCTGAAACATATAACAGATTGCAAAACCAAATGCCATCGTCTTATAGAAACGATTACGTACCCGCATTGCAATCGTAACAAAACTGATAAAACAACTAAAACATACCAGAATCAAAAAGATTGCAAAGATTACGCCAAACTCTTCCGCAATTGCAGAAAAAATAAAATCACTTTCACTGACCGGAATAACATCCGGAGATCCTTTTGTCAGACCGGAGCCAAAATAACCGCCGCTTCCGATCGCAAACAGGGACTGTGTGATCTGATATCCTGTTCCCCGGATATCCGCCCATGGATTCTTCCAGACATTCACACGCACCATAACATGGTCAAATAATCTGTCTTTGAATAACAAGAATGCAAGACCTGCCATCGCTGCACCTCCCATAATAAAGGCGATCAGATAGCTGATTTTTCCGGTTCCAACATAGATCATGGCAATGAATATTACAAAAAAGATCAGTGCTCCACCCAAATCTTTTTCTAACACTAACACACCCATATGCACACAGGCAAATGCAGTTGTGATCATGACCTGTTTGAAGTCTCTGCCTTTTGACAACATAGAAGCAATGAAAAATACAAACAGAATCTTAACAAATTCCGAAGGCTGGATCGTAATACCGAACAAACGGATCCAGTTTACGGATCCGTACTGTTCCACACCGATCACGAACACAGATGACAACGCAATAATTCCTATTATTCCGTATGCTGTACCATACTTTCTAAGATTCTTATATCGATCCATGATCATTGGAATGATCGAAACCAGGATCATGGATGCCGTAGCAATGATAAACTGCTTCTTAGCAAGCGCAAAATTAAGTCTTGTCAGCATAATGTATCCGATCAGCAGCAAGAAACTCATATTATTCGTGATAACTCTTGATGAATACGGATAAATATAATGATACAGATACATATACATCGTCGCCACAAATATCTGCAATCCATAAAAGATCACAATCGTCTTCATTTGCTCTACATTCCGAAGTGCAAATGTTAAATATGCCAGAAAATGCATTACAAACACATACACAATCTGTTGATTCAGTTTTTGGGTTTTCTCCTCTTCTCCTACATTGCGAAAGGTTGTATAACAGGATATTGCATATAAGATCATCATAAGAAGAATGATGTACTTTGATGCATTGATTATAACATTTGTCATTTACTCTACTCCACGTTTAAAGTGCCCTCTTGTCTTCTCACCCTCCGGTGCCGACTGCTCAAGAAAAGCACGGATAATAGTTTCTGTTTGTTCTTTTGTTTCATTGATAAAATGAAGTCGCAGATCCAACTGTCTGCGCATGGATTCCGGAACAATATCAAACACCACGGTCGGAATTCCATTATAAATGAGATTATAACAGTATTTACAGACAGATGCCACAAAGAATTGTTTGTTAAGGCGATCTGTAAGATAACATCTTGTATTATTTCCGTTGCATCCACCGGTTGTATTCTGCACACATTGTGCACTTACCATCAACTGTTGATATCCATATACTTCCAATTCACCGGAAATAATATTCATATTCTGTAACTGTTTCTGATTCAACTCAACAGGAAGTGTCACGATCACTTCCGGAAATTGCTGTTGCAGCCATCCTGCCGCAATATCATTCATAGCATACACGCTGTAATCCGTAATCACTTTACCCGGAAATCCAATCAGTTTCAGATAAGCAAGCTCATCCAGATTCCGGATCACCACCCCGTACATATCTTTCCATGAAAGAGTGTTCCATTCTTGCAGCATTGCACTGCGGAGTACAGCCGGAAGGGCATAATATACTTTCTGCTTTGTCCGGATCATATCTTCTATGTCTTTTGTATCAAAATACTGCATATCAATATAGATTCTGGCGAAATGCTCTCTCTGTTCTGATGCAGTTGCAAGTTGTTCCTTCGTGGATACAAATATCACATTCCGGTTTTCTGTCTGTTCACTTACATTCACTGCACGTTGTTGCAATATAGTCTCTGTGTCCTTTTGTAAGCATGTCCTTTTATCTCTTTGTAATATCTGCTCTTCTAACTTCGAAATCGCCTGCCGCCGTAATTCTTTTAGTGATTTTAACGGATAAAACACATCCTCATCGAATAAAACCTTAAAATCTGCAAACCGGTATCTTGTCCCTCCTGTTTGTGTAATCTTTTCTCTGACAACATTCTCTGCCAATGGTCTGGCAGAGGCCTGTTCAACACAATCACCTTCCACGGTTACGTGAATTTCTTCCCCGTTCCGGATCACAGATACAACCATTTCTGCATTTTTACCAAGCCGAAGTTGTATGCTTCCCGATAAAAAGATCTCCTTTTCTTCATTGACATACGAGCCCAGTTCCTGTTCTAATGACTGCTTCATCACTCGCAAGACATTTTTGCCTTGAATCGGTTCTTTTGTCTTTGGAAGATTCAGGCAGATCTCCTGCCCTGCTCTCTCCTCTACATTGCAGGTCAGTGTAATAGATTCTTTTCCATTCGGAACTACCAGAATATCGCCCTTGCCAACATTCTGACTCAACCGGATATATGCCTGATTCCGTTTTATCATTTGAATGGTTCCGATCGGCACACCACAATGTCCATTGTGCAGTGTCGACATCATATCCGCTCCGTTTTTCTGATAATAATATCCTTTGGTAAATCCACCACGATTAAAAACCTCTGCCATTTCCGACCGCAACTGTTCTATCAACGGTTTCGTATCGTTGCCTTCTATCACGGCATCCGTCATGGTACGATAAGCCCTGGTACATACTGCCACATACTCCGGCTTCTTCATTCTTCCTTCTATCTTGAAAGAATCCACACCCGCCCGGATGAGATCAGGCACTGCCTCTAATCCGCAAAGATCCTTGGGACTAAGCAGGTACTCCCCCTTTGTCAAGATCCGGTTGCCATCTGCATCTTTTAATTGATACGGTAGCCGGCACGGTTGTGCACATCGTCCCCGGTTGCCACTTCTCCCTCCGATAAAGGAACTCATCAGACATTGACCAGAATAACAATAACACAGTGCTCCCTGCACAAACACTTCCACCTCCGGAATTGCTGCGTATTGTTTCAATCTTGCGATCTCTTCAATCGATAATTCCCTTGCCGGTACAATCCGGGTTACTCCATAATCCTTCAATAGATTATACGCATATGGTGTTGTAATAGTCATCTGGGTTGAAGCATGGATCGGAAGATCCGGAAACCATACAGAAATTGCATACATTACGCCAAAATCCTGTACGATTACTGCATCTAACCCTGCACGATAATAAGGTTCTAAATATGCATACAGCCCCTTCATTTCCTCGTTACGAAATAATGTATTGACCGTCAGATACACTTTAACACCATATATATGTGCATATTCAATTGCCTGTATTAATGTCAGCTCATCAAAATTATCCGCATATGCTCTGGCTCCATATCGGCTGCCACCTAAATACACCGCATCTGCCCCGGCATGTACCGCCGCCTTCAAAGCATCCATTGAGCCTGCCGGTGCTAATATTTCCGGTCTCATATATTACTCCTGTCTTGTCTTTTCTGCTTCTAACTGAATGATCTTGCGCTGTAATGCATTAACCTGTTCCTTATATTCCTCTACAAGCCGCATTGCGGACTCATATTTGATCTGTGTCTCGATCACCTCATGGCGCAGATCATAAATCTGTTTTTCTTTTTCATCATCCTGTGCAGACAATTTTCCTGTCTCATTCTTCACCTTAAAATAATCATCTGCAATATTGATTGCCAATAAGATATTCTGATATTCCGCATTCAATCTGCGGAATCCGTCAGACGCCTTACATTCTGCAATCTTACTGTTCATATAATTGGCAACTTCCTGTAAATAATCTGTATTCTCATATCCGCTTAAATTATAGATACGCCCATTGATCACTACCGGAATGTCATTCTTATCTGCCATATTCTATACTCCTCCATTCATCAAATTCTCTAATCCAAAATGCCGATATGCCATCGGTGTTGCTATTCTTCCTCTTGGTGTCCGGCTGATCAAACCATTCTTGATCAGATACGGTTCATATACTTCCTCTATCGTTCCGGAATCCTCACCGATTGCTGCCGCTAATGTATCGAGTCCAACCGGTTTGCCATCAAATTTCTGAATCATTGTCAATATAATATTCCGATCGATCTGATCTAATCCAAATGAATCTACCTCTAAACGATCCAGTGCTTCTTTGGCAACCTTTTCATCAATATGCCCTTCAAAAGACACCTGGGCAAAATCTCTGACACGTTTTAGTAACCGGTTCGCCAATCTCGGTGTTCCTCTTGACCGCCTTGCAATCTCTAACGCACCCGGATCATCAATCGTAACCTCTAATACCTTAGCAGACCGCAACACAATCTGTGTTAATTCTTCATTGGAATAGAACTCTAAGCGGTTTACAACTCCAAAGCGATCCCGCAGCGGTGCCGTCAGCATGCCGGCTCTCGTTGTAGCCCCTACCAATGTAAACTTTGGAAGATCCAAACGGATACTTCTTGCCGCCTGTCCTTTTCCAATCATAATATCAATCGCAAAATCTTCCATTGCCGGATATAGAACTTCTTCTACCTGCCGATTCAATCGGTGAATCTCATCAATAAATAATACATCATTTTCATTCAGATTATTGAGGATTGCAGCAAGTTCTCCCGGTTTTTCGATTGCCGGACCAGATGTAATCTTCATATTACTTCCCATCTCATTCGCAATAATAGAAGCCATTGTTGTCTTGCCAAGTCCCGGTGGTCCATATAACAAAACATGATCCAACGCTTCATTCCTCTTCTTAGCCGCTTCAATAAATACCTTTAAATTATTCTTTGCCTTCTCCTGCCCGATATAATCTTCCAGCATAACCGGACGCAACCGGTTCTCAATCTTCACATCTTCCGGCAGGATCTGGGTACTGATCATTCTATCCATCATATCCTGTATACCTTAATCATTCTTCTATCTTAACCATAGTTAAAATATCTTCTTAAGTGCTGCTTTTAACAACTGCTCGGAATCCATCGTATCCGCACCCGGCACTTGTTTGATTGCTTTCAATGCCTCTGTATCTGAATATCCCAGACTAACCAATGCCATGACGGTATCCTGTACACTGTCCTGTGACGCTGCAACATCTGTCGTATCCGGAATCTCCGTCGTTGCAAACGCATCCTCTACCTGCATCTTATCCTTCAACTCCATGATCAATCTTGCTGCACCTTTCGCTCCGATTCCATTTGCCTTCGTAATCGTTTTGGTATCCCCTGCCATAACTGCGAGTGCCAGTTCCTGTACTGTAAGTGCCGATAACACAGCCAATGCCACCTTAGGTCCGATTCCACTTACCCCGATCAACAGTTTAAATGTATTCAATTCTTCCGTTGTCGGAAAACCAAACAACGTCACTCCATCTTCCCTGACATGAAGATATGTGTATATCTTCATATCCTGATGCATTGTGATACTGGCAAGCGTCATACCCGAAGTATATATCTGATATCCGATATCATGACATTCTAATAATATATAATCAGCAGAAATCCCTTCCACTGCTCCTTTTATATAACCGATCATACAAACCTCTTTCATGATGATATCTCTCAATTTCCTGTTTGATTATAGCACATTCTTTCATATTATGCTATGATAGATTCTTGTCAGACAGCATTTTATTCTAAGAGGAGACTGACTATGAAAACGATTGATTATACAGAAAACATAACGGATACATTATCCTTTCCCCCATACTTTCAATTGAACTATGCAGATTCCCGATTGCTTTTCTTCGATATTGAAACAACCGGTTTTGCTGCTGCCCATACAACACTTTATCTAATTGGTGTATTGTGGTACGAAGATAACAAAATTCATATCCGTCAATGGTTCAACGAGGATGGTTATAGCGAGCAGGCACTGCTATGTGCTTTTAATGACTTCAGCAAACATTTTGATTGTCTTGTCCATTTTAACGGACTTGGTTTTGATCTTCCGTATCTTCGAACCAAACATTCCAAATACCAATCAGACAATCTTATTTATGAGAACCTGCAACAAATTGACATCTATCGATTGATACGTCCTTATAAGGATATATTGTCTTTGGACAGCTTAAAACAGACTGCCGTTGAAGATTATTTAGGCATCACCCGGAATGATACGTATTCCGGAAAAGAATTGATTCACATATATCAACGTTACGTTGCCAGACCAAACGAAAAGGAAGAACAACTCTTATTACTGCACAACCATGATGATCTGCTTGGTATGCCACAAGTTAGTGTAATTCTCAATTACAAAGCATTTTTTGAACAAATGCTGCCTTATAATATTCAATTAGACATTACACCACAACAATTGACGATTCGTTTTAATTACGATAGTTCATTTGATCTGCCAAAGCGAATTGCACTTACACGGCATAATCTCTATTTGAACGCATCGGAACAACAGGCGCAGCTTTGCATACCCATCATTCACACCACACTTCCTCATTATTTTGATGATTACAAAAATTATTATTATCTCCCGGAAGAAGATATGGCGATTCATAAAAGCGTGGCAACCTATGTAGAACCTTCCCGGCGCATAAAAGCAACAAAAAACACAAGCTATATAAAACAAACCGATGATTTTATTCCTTGTTTTACCACAGATGCTTTTGACATATACAAAGAAGATCCCCATTCAACCGAATATTACCAAACCCTTCAATCATTAGCATCGGCACCGCAAGACTTAAAAATCATTTATATCCAATCTTTACTGAATTGTTTCGCAATCTCATAAAATAGTCATAATTATGTACAAAAAGTCATAATTTTGTTTTCCAGAACATAATTATGGCTTTTTTATGTACATTTTATGTTCTGGCTGAACATAATCAAGGGGTAATTATGTACAAATGAATTTTATTTTGCATTTTTAGTCATAATTGTTGTATTTCCCGTTAAAATGTGTTACTATCTCTTGCAACTTAGAAATTTCTTTGTTACACATGTGTATTACAGCTTTTAATCTCACTATTATAAAGGGGGTATTCATATCCAAATGAATCAACATACAAAAGACTCATATTTTTACGGAATTCAGGAATCTGCTTCCGATTCTGTTTACAACAATATTTTTCTGTCACTGATCACCGATTGTCCCAAATACTATACACCACTTTTAAACGAGCGTGCATTTCAGCAATATGTTACATCCACATCTGAACCGGATTGGGCGTATTCCTGTTTTCTAACCATTCTCCCCAAATATACACTTGATACCATTTTCGACAGAAACTTATATATCCTGATTCCATTCTATATATTCAAATATCAATCAAAACTGGATGTAATTGAAGCAGATTCCGCTTTGCAGAATAATTTAAAAAAAGAATGGAAAACTATCACAGAACAGTTAGATGCTCTTTTTGTCTCCGGTCAGATAACAATATTAGAACAATGTACTATATTGCGAATGTCTGACATGGTGATCCGCCATTTTACATATGAGCATCCAACTGTGCAGTCTATCCTCTGTAACATATTAGACGTTTCTTCCTTAACTTACAATGAAAAGACTATATACAAATCCGGCATTCAAACCGGCATATCCTCCGGAATCAAAACCGGACTGCACATCGGACAACAAAATGGAATACGCCACTGTACTTATCATGCAATTCAAACATTAAAAAAGCTAAACATTCCCATGCAGACAATACGCGATATTTTAGAACAGGATTGGAATCTTTCTGAATTGTGTAACTATAATGATCTGTTAAGAGACGCTATGTAAAAAAAACGGTGAATATATTGTATGATTCATACCATACTAATATATTCACCATTTTATAGTTTCTAAGCTTTTTTATAGAAGAATGAATCAACAGATTCAAATCCAATCTCTTTCGCATGAATAATTTGTTCGGTACTTCCGATAAAAAGAATTCCATCTTTGACAAGTGTATTGTGAAATTTCTCATATACCTTATCTTTTGCCTCATCTGTAAAATAGATTACAACATTACGACACACGATCATATGCATTCCCGATGGATATTTATCTTCTAACAGATTATGTTTGCGAAACTCCACACATGCCTTAATATCATCATTAATCTGATATCCGTGATCTAACTTTGTAAAATGTTTCCGTAACATATCCTCTGGCAGGCGTTCCAGACTCCGTTCACTATACACGCCTTCCTTTGCAAAATTCAAGACATCCGCATCAATATCTGTTGCATAAATATGAATCTGTTTCAGCGGAAAATGTCTGGCTAAGATCATCGCAATTGTATAAGGTTCATCACCTGTCGAGCAGGCTGCACTCCATATATGCATCTGACTTCCAAATTTATTCTCCATGTAGGGAATCATTTGTTTCTCAAACAGTTCCCATTGTTTTGGGTTACGATAAAATTCAGATACATTGATCGTCAGGTAACTCACAAATGCCTTCAACAATATCTGATCTTTCTTCATTGCCGCAAAATATGTATCAAAGGTATCAAATCCTTTTCGTTTCATCAAAGATTCAATCCGGCGTTTCATCTGACGTTCCTTATACAACGACAAATTAATATTTGTTAATTGATATACATCATTTTTAAAGTTTTCATAATCATATCCCATACAGCGTTTCCCTTCTAATCAATATCCCTATAAAAAAATCAAACTGAATACTCACTTTTTTTATATACATACAAAAAACCTCGCCTTACTGACTAAGGCGAGGTTCATTATAATCCGTAATTACTCTTCAACAGGAGCTTCTTCAACAGCCTCTTCCTCATCATCCGGAAGTAATGCTTTCATGCTAAGACTGATCTTTCTCTCTTCCGGTTTGAAATCAACAACCTTAGCTTCAACTTCCTGACCAACAGATAATACACTTGAAGGCTTATCAATATGCTCTTTTGCAATCTGAGATACATGTAATAATGCATCAACACCCGGCTCTAATTCAATGAATGCACCAAAATCTGTCATTCTTGCAACTTTACCAGTAACCACATTGCCAATTGCATACTTATCAGCAGCTGTAAGCCATGGATTCGTATCCTCAAACTTAAGGCTTAATGCAATCTTCTCACCCTGAATATCCTTGATCAATGCTTTTACATGATCTCCGACATTGAATAACTTCTTCGGATTATCAACTCTTCCCCAAGACATCTCAGAGATATGAAGTAATCCGTCTGCTCCGCCTAAATCAATAAATGCACCAAAATCTGTTACATTCTTAACAGTTCCTTCTACTGTATCACCTACATTGATACGTGCAAATAATGCTTCCTTAGCAGCCTTCTTCTCTGCTTCGATCAACATCTTACGGTTACCAATGATTCTTCTCTTGCGAGGATTAAACTCTGTAATCTTGAACTCGATCTCCTGATCTTTGTACTTAGATAAATCCTTCTCATACATATCAGAAACAAGACTTGCCGGAATAAATACTCTGGCTTCATCAACAGTAACACTTAATCCACCGTCTAATACCTGAGTAACAACTCCTTTTAATACTTCTTCATTATTGTATGCTTCTTCTAACTTCTCATTTGCCTTCTCAGCAGCAACACGCTTAACAGATAATAGTACCTGTCCATCTCCATCATTGGTCTTAATTACCTTAGCCTCAATCGTCTCGCCTACCTGTACCTTATCTTTCAAAGAAATATTCGCATCATTAGAATACTCGTTCTTTGTGATGATACCATCTGCCTTGTAATTAATGTTCAAAATGATCTCGTCATCCTTTACATCAATAACAGTTCCTTTCACGATCTTTCCTGCGCTAATTCTGCTCTCCTCTGCCAAACTAGCTTCAAACATTGTTCCAAAATCTTCTGCCATGCTACCATGAACCTCCTTAATAATTTGATTAGGGGTAGATGCCCCTGCAGTAATACCTACCCTACCAACGGATTCAAAAGTAGCCAAATCCAAGTCAACGAGTGTCTGTATATAGTAAGTATTTGCACATTCTCTTTTGCTAATCTCATATAGCTTTTGCGTATTCGAACTGGTCTTGCCACCAATCACAATCATCGCATCTACCTGCTTTGCAATCTCACAAGCTTCTTTCTGTCGCTCCTCTGTTGCATTGCATATGGTGTTATAAACGGTTATATTATAACCTTTTTTTTCAAAAATTTCAACCATCTTATTGAATTTCTTGTGATTAAATGTCGTCTGCGCCACCAGACTTAGTTCTTTTCCACCAAAATCCAATAGATTCACTGCCTCTTCTTCGCTTTCAATCACAATTGGTTGTGTATTACACCATCCGCAGATTCCCTGAACTTCCGGATGATGTTTATTGCCAATAATAATGATCTGATTTCCTTTTGCACTATCCTTATCGACAATATTATGAATTTTCTTAACAAACGGGCAGGTTGCATCAACAAGATTCAAATGATGTTCTCCTGCTTCCTCATAGATCCGGCGTTCCACTCCGTGAGAACGGATCACAACCGTACCTTTCCTTAACTGTTTTAATTCCTCTTCGTTATGAATAATGGAAACACCTTTATCTTCCAAGTCCTTTACAACTTCTTCATTGTGAATGATTGGCCCATAAGTGTAAACATCTCCGTGTTCAGCCTGCTCATATACCATATCCACAGCTCGCTTTACGCCAAAGCAGAACCCTGCCGTCTTCGCTAATATAACCTGCATATTTCCCTGCATCTCCTTCATTCACGTCATTATCTATATGCATATCACTATAAAATAATTATTTTTCAATCTTATCTGCCGCTTTTAAGATTGCCTGAACAACCTCTTCAATAGTCATATCCGAACTATCTACCAAAACAGCATCCTCCGCCTGTCTCAAAGGTGCGATTGCACGGTTCATATCCCGGTTATCTCTTTCTATGATATCAGCCTCTATCTGATCAAAATCAGGTGATTCTCCTTTTTCGACCAATTCTTTGTAACGACGATTTGCCCTTTCATGAGAGGATGCAGTCAGATAAATCTTGACTTCTGCATCCGGTAACACATTTGTTCCAATATCTCTTCCGTCCATTACTACATCATATTCTTTTGCCATATCTCTTTGAAGATCTAATAATGCAGCTCTCACAGGCGCTTTTGCAGATGACTTCGAAGCCATATTGCCTGTTTCCTCTGTTCTTAAATACGGAGTGACATTTTCATCGTTCAGATATACCTGCTGTACACCATCTTCATACGCTATCCGGATCGTGATCCGGCTGCATGCCGCTTCTAATTCCTCATCATTTTCAATATCAATCCGATTAGTAACCATATAATATGCAATTGCACGATACATTGCGCCAGTATCTACATATATATATCCTAACTCTTTTGCTACCTTTTTTGCAATGGTACTTTTTCCCGCACCAGCTGGTCCATCAATTGCTATTGCTGCCATATTTTTCTCTCCCATCTTATCGAATACTTGCGAAATACCCAAGCCAGCATTATCCGTTCAGGCATCAGAAAACATTCTCATAGTATTTACCGCACAATATAGTATAACAGAAAATCCCATTCATATAAAGAACTTTATTGTCAATCCCTTGTCAAAGTGCTATAATATCGAACTCGGGTGACTTACCACCTAAATAAATAAAACATTTGAGGGAGAGAACACTATGAAACCAGACAAATTGAAACCAATGTTGTTCAGTGTAATGAAAAACTACAGTAAGCAACAATTTATCAAAGATATCATCGCCGGCGTAATTGTCGCGATTATTGCCTTACCATTATCGATTGCGCTCGCTTTAGCATCTGGCGTAGGTCCGGAACAGGGTATCTATACCGCTATCGTAGCCGGATTTTTAATATCATTTTTCGGCGGAAGTCGTGTACAGATTGCCGGTCCGACTGCTGCATTCGCAACGATTGTTGCCGGCATCGTTGCACGTAACGGAATGGACGGACTAATTATGGCCACTATTATTGCCGGTGTACTTCTGATCTTAATGGGATTATTTCGCGTCGGTGCACTGATTAAATTTATCCCTTATACAATCGTCACCGGATTTACTGCAGGTATTGCTGTTACCATCGTGATCGGTCAATTTAAAGATTTCTTTGGTCTCACTTACGCAAGAAATGTTAAGCCGGTCGAGACTATGGAAAAAATGCAGTGTGTTATTCATTATTTCTCCACCATAAATGGGTGGGCATTGCTTGTTGGAATAATCTGCTTAGCCATCCTGATCTTATGGCCATTTGTCAACAAAACCATTCCCGGTTCTCTAATTGCTGTCATTGCAGGAATTCTAATAGTAAAATCAGGGAAGCTTCCTGTTAATACAATTGGCGATCTGTATACGATCAGCAGTCATTTACCGCCATTTCACATTCCGCATTTCAGCATGGAAATATTACAGGCGGAAATGTCAGACGGTTTTACGATTGCCATTCTTGCAGCGATCGAATCCTTACTATCCTGTGTCGTTGCAGACAGTATGATCAATTCTCATCATCGTTCTAACATGGAACTAATCGCACAGGGAATCGGAAATCTCGGTTCTGCATTTTTCGGTGGAATTCCAGCTACCGGTGCAATTGCCAGAACTGCTGCCAACATAAAAAATGGCGGTCGCACTCCGATTGCCGGAATGGTGCACGCCATTGTACTGGTTCTGGTACTTGTAGTCTTAATGCCTTATGCAGCACTTATTCCAATGCCAACAATTGCGGCAATTCTATTCATAGTAGCCTACAACATGTGTGGTTGGAGAACTTTTGTCAATCTGTGTTATGCAGATAGTCCGGCAAGATAGCCGGTTGACCATGCTATTTGCAAATTAAATCCACCTGTAAGTGCATCTAAATCGAGTACCTCTCCTGCAAAGTATAATCCTCCAGTCAATTTTGATTCCATTGTACCCGGATCAATCTCTTTTACAGATACTCCACCTTTTGTAACAATGGCTTCATCCCAGCTGCGCAATCCAATAATTGAAAATGGCATATACTTGATCGTATGTCCTAAAATTCTTCTTTCTTCTTTCGTTAATTCATTAACTTTCTTATCACCATCTAAGCCACTCTTTTCAATAACAACCGGAATCAATGCACGCAATAATAATTTATCAAGTGCATTCTTTAACTGTTTGTTCTGAAACAACTGAAAATCCTTCAAAATACGTTCGTCTAACTGCTTCTCATCCAGTGCCGGTTTCAGATCAATCGTAAGTGAAAGATTCTTTTGCAGATATTGCTGGATATAGGCACTCGCTTTAATGATAATCGGTCCGCTTACCCCGAAATGCGTAAACAACATCTCGCCAAAATCAGAATATACCTTCTTATTATCCGCATAGATTGTTGCAGATACATTTTTTAGTGAAATCCCCATCAGATCCTTACAGCAGTCCTCTTCTAATTCTATTGGCACAAGTGAAGGGCTCGGTGCGACAATGGTATGTCCCGCCTGTTTTGCAAAAATATAACCATCCTTACAAGCCCCTGTCCTTGGATAAGACACACCGCCTGTTGTTATAATAACACTGTCTGCATATATCTTTTCTTTTTTATTAACAAGTTCTACACCCTTACAGATATTCTTCTCTATGATCAATGATTTCACCTTTGTGTTGAGACAAATTACAACCCCTAACCTTCTCATTTCCTTTTCCAAAGCCTTAATCACATCCGAAGAATGATCCGATACCGGAAATACCCTGTTTCCTCTTTCTACCTTATAGGGCATGCCAAGTTCCTCAAAAAAGTCCATGACCATATCGTTCGAAAATGTATAGAATGCACTATACATAAACTTTGGGTTGGATATCACATTGCCAAACAAATCCTCAATGTCACATGCATTGGTAAAATTACAACGCCCTTTTCCCGTAATAAACAGCTTCTTCCCTAATTTCTCATTCTGTTCTAATACTGTTACTTCTTTTCCATTTCTTGCTGCAATAATCGCCGCCATCATTCCGGCAGCACCGCCACCGATCACAATTACCTTCGCCATATTATATTCTCCACTCAACAATCTCTTCTAATCCTTTTCTTGGTCGTGCAGCCGGCTCCTCATCCGGATATCCCAACGCAACCGCTCCAACTAATTGCTCCCCGGTCTGTAAGTATTCCATCAATTCCGGATAGGCAAAACAGGTATTTGCTATCCAAAGTGTTCCCAATCCCATACTTTGTGCCTCTAATAACATATTCTGAACAAATGCACCAATTGAAAGACTGTCACAGATTTCGGACACTCTTCTATCCTCATCAATCGGAAGAAATGGACTTGTTCCATTTGTATTTAATATAATAAGCAGTACCGGTGCCTGACGCATAATCCGAAGCGTATGTCTTGCATCCGGCAAGCCAAATCTTGACTTAGGAAGCACTGCTTCTCCCTTATATTCCCGCTCTAAGCCACATTCCATACACTCCAGCAATTCTTTCTTTGCATCATTTTCAAAGACAATGCACTTCCACGGTTGTCGATTCTTCGCAGATGGCGCCTGTTGTCCTGCACGGATGATCTGCTCAATCATTTTCTCCGATACCGGAGTATCTTTGTATTTTCTGATGCTTCTTCTGTCATATATCGCCTGTATGTTCATTCTTACTCCTTTTATTCTCCTCCATCTATACAAACCATACTAACTATGCCACAAAATCAAGAGTGCGTCAATGCAGCATCACATAAAAAAGACTGCACTTCAATGACAAAATCATCAAAATACAGTCTTTGTTGTTCAAAACTATATCACTTTATACCGGATATACTCCGTTCTCTGTATCTGCAACAGATGCGTCTACACCAGTCTGCTGAGCTTCTCTATATTGGAAGAACTCTGTTGCAACCTGTGGGAACAATGCATAAGATAATACATCTTCATCCTGCTGCTTGTACTGTGACATCTCAGCCTCTAACTTCTCAAGCTGTGGCTCAAGATCATCAGCCGGACGATAAGTGATTGGCTTATCCATTCCGAGTGCATCCAATGCTTTCTTCTGAACCTCTGGATTCACTGGCTTAACAGTCTGTCCGTACTTACCAACTAATAAGTCACGGGATTCCTTGGTCATGTTCTTATAACGTTCGCCTAATACAACATTCAATACAGCCTGTGTACCAACGATCTGTGAAGAAGGTGTTACAAGAGGTGGTTCACCAAAGTCTTTACGCACGCGTGGCACTTCCTCTAATACTTCGTCAAACTTGTCTTCCTGTTTCATCTCTTTCAACTGTGATACAAGGTTCGATAACATACCACCCGGTACCTGGTATAATAATGTCTTAATATTAACACCCATTACCTTCGGACTTAACAATCCTGACTCTAACCACTGCTCACGTAACGGACGGAAGTAATCAGCGATCTCTGCCAATAAGTTCTGATCAAGACCCGGATCATAAGGGGTTCCCTCAAATGCCTTAGCCATAACCTCAGTAGCCGGCTGAGAAGTACCCATAGAAAGTGGTGACATTGCAGTATCAATCACGTCACATCCTGCCTCTACTGCCTTCATGTAAGTCATAGAAGCTACACCGGAAGTATAGTGTGTATGCAACTGGATTGGAAGAGAAGTTCCATCCTTTAATGCCTGAACCAACTCTGTTGCTGCTGTTGGAACCAACAAACCAGCCATATCTTTGATACAGATAGAATCTGCACCCATATCCTCAATCTTCTTAGCCATGTCTTTCCAGTAATCCATAGTATAAGCATCACCTAATGTATAAGAAAGAGCAACCTGTGCATGACCTTTTTCTTTGTTAGCAGCCTTAACTGCTGTCTCAAGGTTACGAATATCATTCAAGCAGTCAAAAATACGAATAATATCAATACCATTCGCAATTGACTTCTGTACAAAGTATTCAACTACATCATCTGCATATGGTGCATATCCTAAAATATTCTGTCCACGGAATAACATCTGTAACTTTGTGTTCTTGAATCCGTCTTTTAACTTTCTAAGTCTATCCCATGGATCTTCTTTTAAGAAACGAAGGCACGCATCAAATGTTGCACCACCCCAGCACTCTACAGAATGATATCCCACTTGATCCATCTTATCAATAATTGGGAGCATCTGTTCCGTAGTCATACGGGTAGCAATCAATGACTGGTGTGCATCACGTAAAACTGTTTCGGTAATTCCTACCGGCTTTGCTGCTTGATTTGCCATTTTATTTTCCTCCATAATCATATTCATACGATTCTATTCATATTCCAATCTTCCATACCGAGTTGGCGAAGTATTCTATCACTTCGTCAACCCGATAGATATCCTGTAAGAAGATTCTATATTATCAAAATACACCGAAAATAGCCATGAATGTTCCGGCTGCTACTGCAGTACCGATAACACCTGCTACGTTAGGTCCCATTGCATGCATCAATAAGAAGTTCGTAGGATCTGCTTCTGAGCCAACCTTCTGTGATACACGGGCTGCCATAGGAACGGCAGATACACCTGCGGAACCGATCAAAGGATTTACCTTACCCTTTGTAACTACGCACATTAACTTACCAAACAATACACCTGCTGCGGTACCGATTACGAATGCAATCAAACCAAGTGCAACAATCTTCAATGTATCCATGTTAAGGAATGACTGTGCTGTTGTGGTAGCTCCTACAGAAGTACCAAGTAAGATAACTACAATGTACATAAGTGCATTAGAAGCTGTTTCTGTCAACTGCTTAACAACACCTGACTCACGGAACAGGTTACCAAGCATTAACATACCAACCAACGGTGCAGTTGTTGGAAGAATCATAACAACCACAATTGTAACAATAACAGGGAACAAGATTCTCTCTAACTTAGATACAGGTCTTAACTGTTCCATCTTAATCTTACGCTCTTTCTCTGTTGTCAAAAGCTTCATAACCGGTGGCTGAATAACCGGTACTAATGCCATATAAGAATATGCCGCAACCGCAATCGGTCCCATCAAAGTACCACCCATCCCAAGCTTACCTGCAAGGAAGATAGAAGTTGGTCCGTCAGCACCACCAATAATAGAAATAGCTGCGGCTGCCTTATCACCAAATCCCATCATAATTGCAAAGAAATATGCGGAGTAAATACCGAACTGAGCGGCTGCACCAAGCAAGAAACTCTTCGGATTTGCAATCAACGGACCAAAGTCAGTCATCGCACCAACACCTAAGAAAATCAAGGATGGCAGAATACTCCACTCATCTAACATGTAAAAATAATGTAATAGTCCTCCATCGGCAATGATACCAGGGAACATGTTCGCTAATAACATACCGAAGGAAATCGGAACTAACAAAAGTGGCTCAAAGCCAAATTTAATTGCCAGAACAAGGAAGACACATGCAACTGCGATCATTACAAAGTTACCCCAATAAAGATTCGCAAATGCAGTCTGTCCTGCTAAATTCGACAATGTTGTCCAAATATAATCCATCTGCACTGCCTCCTGTCAAAAATGAATCATCAAACATCAACTAGTTCAATGTAGCAAGTGTATCACCTGACTCTACACTATCACCTACAGCAACATTGATTGATGCGATTGTTCCATCTTCCGGAGCAGTAATCTCGTTCTCCATCTTCATAGCCTCTAAGATCATAACAACTTCGCCCTTCTTAACTGCCTGTCCAGCATTAGCCTTAATAGCTAAGATCTTACCTGGCATTGGAGAAGCAACTGTGATCGATCCTGCTGCACCGCTTGCTGCAGGTGCTGGAGCTGCTACTGGTGCTGCAGCTACCGGTGCTGCTGCGGCTGGAGCTGCTGCTACTGCGCCTGCTCCTAATTCTTCTACTGCTACATCATAAGCGGTACCATTAACGGTAATTCTATAATTCTTCATATTATAATTCCTCCTAAATTAATATCTCTTTGCTTTGCGGATAGAACGAACCACTAAAGAATCTGTTCCACCTGCTGCTTCATTTGCTGCGGCTACAGCGGCAGTAATCACTGCTACTAATTGTGCATCATCCATTGGATTTGCTGATGTTGTCCGGGCTTCCGGAGCTGGTGTTGCAACCGGTGTTGCCTCTTCCTTATCCTTCTTACCGGATGAAAACTTTGTTATCAATGCATTGATACTTGACAACCGTCCGATGATCAGGGAAATGAAGATCAATACAATAAATACGGTACCCATTCCCATTAATGTATTGGCTGCTGCTTTACCCATAATCTCACCAAATGAATAATCCGGCGTAGCGGTAATCTCCTTCACCTGATATGGAGATACACTCTGACCTGTCAATTCATAAGAATATGCATAAGCGCTATTCTCTTCGTATACAAAGCTATATTCCACATCATGTGTATCATATACAGCTTTGACATTTACTGTTACATTTCCATTGCTTTCTTCGACCGTATAATCCAACATGCTGATGAATGAAGTAAAATCATCCTTTGCGGTTTCATCTTCTGAATTCTGCAATCTGTTAAAATCATACATGATTGTGCTGCCATCTTCTTTGGAACGATATCCCTTGAATTCACCACAGTCCTTCTTCGCATTATCCATGTTTGAAATTCCTGTCAACAGTACTTCAGCCATTGGATCATCGTTGTCTGCAAGATATGCACGATAAGCATCACTTACATTCTGCAAATTATATGCCTGATATACCGTATCGGAAACAATATCTGTGTTTGTGTACTCAAAAGTTACATCCTCCTGCCCACTGCTGCAGGCTGTTAAAGAAAAGAAAACAGCAATCATAGAAAACAATAAAACAATCTTTTTCATTTTCATATGGCTACTCCTCTCTATACTGCACCATGCTTCTTTAATGGTCTTTCTTCTCTCTTTGTGTAAAGCATCTCGAATGCAGCGATCAAACGCTTTCTTGTTGCAGCGCCCTCGATAATATCATCTACATAGCCACGCTTAGCTGCTGCCATAGCACTTGACATCTTCGTTGTGTATTCCGCTTTTGCTTCTGCGATCTTGTCTGCATCTTTCTCATCTGCATACATAATCTTAACTGCCATATCCGGCTCCATCGTTCCGATCTTAGCTGTTGGCCAAGCATACTCGATATCTGCACCGATTGACTTAGAATTCATTGCAAGGTATGCACTTCCCAAACCGTTACCCATTACAAGGTTCACCTTAGGCACCGTAGCATTGGCAAATGCATATGTAAGCTTCGCTGCTGCCTTAGCCATACCAGCTTCTTCTGCAACTGTTGCCTTATAACCTTTGACATTGGTTAAAGTAAGTACAGGGATATTAAATGCATCTAAGAAGTTCACAAACTCTGCTGCAATATAAGCACCCTTTGTAGAAAGAACATCGCCGCCATCAGCAACCTGGTTTGCAACACAACCAACAGTTGTTCCATTCAGCTTAATAAAACCAATTACCATATCCTTAGCATATTCTTTCTTCAACTCAACAAATACATTACTATCTGAAATGTGTGTAAGAACTGCTCTTGCGTCATCTGCAAGACCCTCTAAGTTCGGAATCTCACGATTCAGATCATCCACACAATCTACAAAATTAGAATCATCTTCATTGTTAGAAGGAAGCATTGCAACGACCTGTCTGATTCTTCCAAGAACAGTTGCATCATCCTCTAATACTTCGTCTACTAATGCATTATTGTTCTCCTGATATGCTGCATCTGCTGTGTCAAGCTTGTCTGCATAGTTGTTTGCCAATGCATTTGGACTATTAACAAATAATTTGGCATTATCTTTTACCATAAATGTAATATCAGATAAACCAGGAATAATTGTGCTGCCGCCACCACAAACTCCGAACACTCCGGTA